>JBBSCU010000093.1:0-17523 GCA_038249935.1 Chroococcales cyanobacterium | reverse complement strand
CGACAATTTTATCTACATTACTAGTATTGCCGATTACAGAAATATATTATAAAAAATTGAAGTTGCGGCTAAAAACCTTGAATTTCCGTAGTCCGGGCGACGGACTTAGCTTGTGTAGCTGACGGGCTAAAGCCTACGGCTTATTGCTGCAAGATATGAGTAAGGATTTCTGCGGCATAAATATAGAGGAATAACTATCTAAAACAGTACGATTGTTCTACTATAAACTAATTAAAGATAGTATTATTAAGGACTGTTTCACAAGAAACTCCCTCTCAGCCGCCCAATATGTCAGACCAACAGCTAGCAGCATCCCCGAAGTTCCATTCGGAGGAAATCGACGCTCAGACTTCTCTTTTGAACGGGCATCCTCCACATCCTAGCCAGAATACCATTCGGATTCGGGGTGCTAGGCAGCATAATCTGAAAAATATTGATTTGGATTTGCCACGCGATCGCCTAATTGTATTCACTGGCGTTTCTGGTTCAGGTAAGTCTTCCCTGGCGTTTGATACCATTTTCGCTGAAGGGCAACGTCGCTACGTGGAATCCCTCAGCGCCTACGCCCGGCAATTTTTAGGACAGCTGGATAAGCCGGATGTGGAGGCGATTGAAGGCTTAAGTCCAGCAATTTCCATTGACCAAAAATCAACTTCTCATAACCCCCGTTCTACTGTGGGTACGGTGACGGAGATTTACGATTATTTGCGGCTGTTATTTGGTCGGGCTGGTGAACCCCATTGTCCGATATGCGATCGCTGTATTGCACCCCAGACAATTGATGAGATGTGCGATCGGATCATGGAATTAAGCGATCGCACTCGCTTCCAAATTCTTGCACCTGTTGTCCGGGGTAAAAAAGGCACACACCGTAAGCTTTTGTCCAGTTTGGCATCCCAAGGTTTTGTCCGCGTGCGGATCAATGGCGAAGTCCGCGAACTGTCAGATTCGATTGAATTGGATAAAAATTTTACCCACACCATCGAAGTGGTAATTGACCGCTTGGTGAAAAAGGCTGATATCCAAGAGCGTTTGGTTGATTCCCTGTCTACGTGTCTCAAACAATCGGGTGGGATTGCGACCATTCTTGTGAGTCTGCTTGGTGACGACGGACAAGAAAAAGAAGAAGAATTAGTATTTTCGGAAAACTTTGCTTGTCCAGAACATGGTGCGGTAATGGACGAACTATCGCCGCGATTGTTCTCGTTTAACTCACCTTATGGTGCTTGTCCCCACTGTCATGGAATTGGGACTTTAAGAAGATTTGCGCCTGATTTAATCATACCTGACCCAGAAGCGCCAGTTTATGCTGCGATCGCGCCTTGGTCAGAAAAAGATAATTCTTATTATTTGGAATTACTATATAGTGTCGGGCAAGGCTATGGGTTTGAATTACAGACAAATTGGAGCAAGCTGACAGTAGAACAGCAGCAAATTGTTCTGTATGGAGAGAAAGATGAACGAATCGCAGAGGCACAAAGGAAGCAGAGTTTTAAAGGTGCTATTCCAATTTTGCAACGACAATATGAGGGTGGTTCTGAATTAGTTAAGCAAAAATTAGAGCAGTATTTAATTGATCAACCATGTGAAGTTTGCCAGGGAAAACGATTAAAACCGGAAGCTTTGGCGGTCAAGTTAGGCCAATATGGAATTTTAGAATTGACTGCGGTATCAATTCGAGATTGTCGGGAGAGAATTGATCAATTCAAGTTGAGCGATCGCCAGTTACAAATTGCTGATTTAGTCCTCCGAGAAATCAAAGCCAGACTGCAATTTTTGTTAGACGTAGGTTTAGATTATCTCACTCTTGATCGTCCAGCCATGACCCTTTCTGGTGGCGAAGCCCAACGAATTCGTCTAGCAACACAAATTGGTTCTGGTTTAACAGGAGTTCTCTACGTTTTAGATGAACCGAGTATTGGTTTACATCAACGAGATAATGGACGGTTGCTGAAAACTTTAACTAAATTGCGCGATTTGGGTAATACATTAATTGTCGTTGAGCATGATGAAGAAACAATTCGTGCAGCCAACTACATAGTTGATATTGGCCCTGGTGCAGGAATTCACGGCGGAAATATTGTCGCCCAAGGTGATTTCCAGGCGTTGCTAGCAGCAGAAGATTCCTTGACGGGTGCGTATTTATCAGGAAGGCGAGTAATTACCACACCAGCAGAACGGCGACAGGGAAATGGACGCAGTTTGGGAATTAAAAATGCCCATCGCAACAATTTAAGAAATATAGATGTAGACATTCCACTAGGTAAACTCGTCGCCATTACTGGTGTGTCTGGTTCTGGTAAATCTACCCTGATCAACGAATTACTTTACCCATCTCTGCAACATCATTTAACGAAAAAAGTTCCCTTACCCAGACATTTGGAGAAAATTCAGGGATTAAACGCGATTGATAAAGCGATCATTATCGATCAATCTCCCATTGGACGTACACCACGTTCTAACCCTGCAACTTACACAGGAATTTTCGATGCCATTCGAGATGTATTTTCCCAAACGTTAGAAGCCAAAACTAGGGGCTACAAACCTGGACAATTTTCTTTCAATGTTAAAGGTGGACGTTGCGAAGCTTGTAGCGGACAGGGTGTGAATGTTATTGAAATGAACTTTCTCCCAGATGTTTACGTGCAGTGCGAAATTTGTAAAGGTGCAAGATATAACCGCGAAACTTTGCAAGTGAAGTACAAAGATAAGTCGATTTCTGATGTTTTGAGAATGACAGTTGAGGAAAGTTTGGACTTTTTCCAGAATATTCCCAAAGCGATCGCACGGTTACAAACTTTATTTGATGTCGGGTTGGGTTATGTCCAACTAGGACAACCTGCGACTACCTTATCTGGTGGTGAAGCGCAACGGGTAAAATTAGCAACAGAACTATCTCGACGCGCCACAGGTAAGACACTTTATTTAATAGATGAACCGACAACAGGGTTATCTTTTTACGATGTTCACAAATTGTTAGATGTGTTGCAAAGATTGGTGGATAAAGGCAATTCAATTTTAGTAATTGAACATAACTTAGATGTAATTCGTTGTTCTGACTGGGTAATAGATTTGGGGCCAGAAGGCGGCGATAAAGGGGGAGAATTGATTGCTGTGGGTACACCGGAGGAAGTTGCAATGAATCCCAGGTCATATACTGGGCAATACTTACAGCAGGTGTTGCAACAGTATCCGGCGGTGAAAAAGTAGTAGGATGCTTTCGTGAAAGAAAGGACAAGTTGCAGTAAGTCTTTTCCCCATGCCCAATGCCCCATGCCCCATGCCCAATTACATGACTGCAACACGAGGCAGACGATGTTTGAATCCGCAAAGAATTTCCCAGGAAATAGTGTTTAGTTGTTGTGCCCAATCGTCTGCTGAAATTTGTTCTTTTCCCTGTTCTCCTAGTAAGGTAACTACTTCTCCTTCTTGAATATTGGGTATGGCACTAACATCTAGCATCAACTGATCCATCGTAATTGTCCCGATTTGTGACACCCTCTGACCGCGAATTAACACCTGCATTTTGTTGGAAAGATTACGAGGTACACCGTCAGCATAGCCAATTCCTACGACGGCGAGGCGAAGTTCACGCGGGGCAATAAATTGATGACCATAGCTGACACCAGTTCCTGCGGCAATTGTTTTAACCTGGGTGACTCGTGCTTTAAGTTGTAAAACGGGCTTGAGGTTGATCGCATTTTGTAAATGAGGCGCTGGGTAGAGTCCGTAAACAGCTAAACCGACTCGCACAATGTCGTAATGCAATGCTGGATCTGTGAGTGCAGCCGCTGAGTTTGCCAAGTGTAAGCAGGGCGGTTGAATTCCCATTGCTTTGATTTGGGCGATCGCTTCTTCAAATCGTTTATGCTGTTCTTCCATTACCGTCATATCAGGATCATCTGCTGTTGCCAAATGAGAATAAATACTGGCAATGTCAAGATGTGGTAAGCGTTGCACTAATTGCACAAATTCACCAGCTTGCTGCCAGTTAGTTCCCAATCTAGACATTCCCGTGTCTAATTTGATGTGTACGGGTATGGGGGAACCATAGTTCATCGATTCTAAGGTGTCAGAAAACACTAAAGCTTGTTTAGGGCTACAGAGTGTCGGCTGAAGTTTCCAATGGGCGATCGCATGAATCTGTTCTGGTGTATGAGTTGCCCCTAAAATTAAAATGGGTGCTTGAATCCCGCCTTCTCGCAATTGAATCGCTTCTGGAACTGTAGCGACTCCCAGCCAACTAGCTCCCGATTGGATTGCAGTTTGAGCGACTGTTACCGCTCCATGCCCATAGGCATCAGCTTTTACTACTGCCATTAATTCAGTGTGCGGCGATAACAACTGCACCAGTTGCTGTACATTGTACGACAACGCCCCTAAATCAATTTCTACCCAGGCTCGTTGCGAGAACCAAGCATAGGTGTCGCACTGCTGATTAGTAACTACACCAGGGATTTCTTTGCGACTTAACATTTGTACTGACTCCTATCCCATCACGGCTAAACTTTCAAGTTATCTATCTATACACGCTCCTAAAAGCGATATCAGATTAAACAAGAAGTTTACTCTTCGGAATTATCCTGAAAGTATAATTTATTCTCATCTCCATAACAGGGTATATTTGTGTTAATATTTATATAAAGCTAATACCCTGAGCGCAAATAATGGGGAAAGTTTTAGTCTTAAACGCCTCTTATGAACCTCTCAATATAACGAGTTGGCGTCGCGCTGTGGTTCTGTTAATCAAGGGCAAAGCAGAACACCTAGAACACAACGGTAAGTTCTTGTACTCGGATTTCCCATTGCCGACCGTGATCCGGTTGCGTCATTATGTGCGCGTTCCTTATAAAGAAATTCCTTTAACTCGTCGAAATATATTGTACCGTGACGGTCATGCCTGTCAGTACTGTGGTTATACAGGGGATGAATTGACCCTAGATCATGTAATACCGCGATCGCGTGGCGGGGGCGATAGCTGGGAGAATATTGTGACAGCTTGTGTCCGTTGCAATGTCAAAAAAGGCAGTCGTACTCCCCACGAAGCTCATATGCCTTTGCGTCATCCCCCGCGTCAACCTTATAGTAGTCTCTATTTTGAGGTCAGCAAACATCTTAAAAGTGGACTGCATCAAGAGTGGCAAAAGTATGTTATTGGTCTTTGACATGACCAAATGATTACTAATTCGTAATTAAAAGGGTAGTCACAGCTTCGCGTTCCTGCTTGCTTTTAGAGTTGGGCTAAAGCTGAGTTAGACACATTTGGCTTTAACAAGTTGTATGTTGAATCAGGTTTATTCATAGATTGTGATGTACATTTTCCGGTAAAAGCTAACACAGTAGTACAGCAGAGCGGAAATAAAGCTACACTCAAAATCGGTGAGAAGCCTACTCTATAAGCTTTTTGACTTTTCACAAATGACAAACAGACGAAAATTTTTAAAAGGTGTAGCGGCGCTTTCTACCTTGTCTTTAGCTAGTTGTGGCTGGAGACTGGGCCAAGTACGTGCTAATTCTACTACTTCTGGTCAACGTGACCAACTTTATATCTATACCTGGACACAATATACTGACAAACAGTTACTGAAAACCTTTAGCGCCCAAACTGGCATGAAAGTGCTAGCGGATGTGTATGATTCCAATGATGTCATGCTGGCTAAATTGCAAGCTAGTGGTGGTGGCACTTACAGCATCATCTACCCATCCGATTATATGGTGCAGAAGATGGTAAACAAAGGTTTATTAACAGAAATAAATCATGATCGCTTAATCGGTTTAGAGAATTTATTTCCTCGGTTCCATAATCCTAGTTATGACCCCAATAATCGTTACAGTATTCCTTTTAACTGGGGAACAACAGGTTTACTTTACAATAGTGAAAAAATCAAAGATGCACCACAAGACTGGGATTATCTTTGGCAAAATCAAAAGCAACTTAATCAGCGGATGACCTTGCTTAATGATGTTCGAGAAGTTATGGGTGCGACGTTACGGATGCTAGGTTATTCTTACAACTCAAAAAATGAAGCAGAAATCAAAGAAGCTTATGAGAAACTGAAAGTACTAAAACCTGCGATCGCACGTTTTGATACCGACGCTTGGCAAAATCAAATTTTAGCAGGAGATTTACTATTAGCAATGTGTTATTCAGCAGATGCGGTGAGAATCTCTCAAGAAAACCCTAAACTAAAATATGTGATTCCTCGCAGCGGTTCTTCATTATGGACAGACACTATTGTTATTCCTAAAACAGCCCCCAATTTAGCTGGAGCCTATGCTTGGATTAACATGATTTTGCAACCAGAAGTAGCAGCTACAATCAGTCAACGTCTAAATGTTTCTACACCTAACAGTGCCGGATTTGAGCAATTACCAAAAAGAATACAAAAAAATGCTAATTTGTTTCCCTCAGAATCCCTTTTAGCAAATTGTGAGCGGATTACTCCTCTAGGAGAATTTGAAGAAGTTTACGATCGCTATTGGACTCAATTAACTAGCAGCTAAAATAGTTAGGAGAGACGCGATTAATCGCGTCTGTACAGGAGTTAGGAGTAGAGACGCGATTCATCGCGTCTGTTATAAATGATGAATTTGGAAAAAAATAATATCTCTAAAATAGAAGAATTGCATCGTCAACTGAGAAATTGGCTCCAACCTTTGGTATTACTTGCACCATCTGGGATTTGGTTATTACTTTTATTGGTGCTGCCAACTTTGATAATTTTCGAGTTAAGTTTAGTTGCAGACATCCGACCGGGAGATTTGGTTAATCCCAACGGATTCAAAAACTACATCCGAATATTTGATCCTCTTTACTTGCAAGTAATTGGGCGATCGCTATTTTTTGCGTTTGGCACCACCATCATTTGTTTAATTTTGGGCTTCCCTGTCGCCTATTGGATTGCTCAGATAGCGCCACAGCGTTGGCGGAATTTGCTCCTATTAGGCTTTATATTACCTTTGTGGACTTCATCGTTACTTCGTTCCTATGCTTGGATTACAATTCTTCGTCCTACTGGTCTATTGAACAGTTTACTCAGCAATTTAGGTTTGCCTACTTTGCAATTACTTAACCAGAGTCCAGCTGTATTGATTGGCATGAGTTACAGCTTGTTACCTTATATGGTTTTGATTTTATATGCATCTCTGGAAAAGCTAAACAAGCAGTTGTTAGAAGCGGCAGCTGATTTGGGTGCAAATCCTGTGCAAACTTTTTTCCAAGTAACCGTACCACAAATTTTGCCTGGAATTGCGGCTGCTTCCATGCTTGTATTCATTACAGGTTTGGGGGATTTTGTCGATCCAGAATTACTTGGTGGTGCTTCTAGTATGACGGCGGCGCGGTTAGTTTATAACCAGTTTCTTGGAGCAACCCAAAATTGGGGATTTGGTTCAGCTTTGAGTATGACATTAATTTTGCTTGTTAGTATTGCGATCGCGCTTTTGATTAAGTTTGGTGAAACTACACCCAAACGCTAAACTTTTTGTTACTCACTTATAATAAAGGCATCAAACGCCAGCGAGACAACGGTTATGTTCTCACCTGATCTCAAAAATGCGTTACCAACTACTGATGAACTTGCTTGTTCAGACGATACGCCAGTGGATAACGAAGACCAAAACTTTTTGCCCAACATTTTACTTTTCTTGCTCAACTCCATTTGGGCAAATCGCATGGATTGGTACTTCGGCGTAGATATGGGAGTCTATCACACCACAGGCGTAAATTCTAGAGTACCTGTAGTGCCAGATGCTTTTTTAAGTGTGGGAGTAGAACGGAAAAAGGGTGGTAAATCACGCAAAAGTTACGCGATTTGGGAAGAAAATGGGATAGTTCCAATATTCACATTAGAAATGGTATCTCACACCCCAGGAGGTGAATACGACGAGAAGCTAGATATATATAGAAAACTCGGTGTATCGTACTACGTAATTTATAACCCAGAGTTTTGGCGACGCGACCAACATCAACCCTTTGAAGTGTATAAGTTGATAGATGGAAAGTACCAACTACAAATTGGTGAACCCTATTTGATGCCAGAGTTGGAGTTAGGTATTGGGCGACATCAAGCTGTAATTGCTGGGATAAAACAGGAGTTTTTATGTTGGTATGATCAGCAAGGAAACCGCTATTTGACAGATGCAGAACGGGCTGAACAATTAGCGCAGTATTTACGTTCTCTAGGTGTAGATCCAAATAATCTACCTCGGAGTTCGTAATTAAGAGTTATCAATGATTTGTCACCATGAGTAAAGGCTTTAGATCCTCTACATTACTGTTAATTAAATCCTTAATTGTAGAAAGCAACTCATGTTCTAAATAAGGCTTGGTCAAGTAAGCCTTTGCACCCAATTCTTGGGCAAGCTGGCGGTGTTTTTCAGCGCTACGAGAAGTGAGAATCACTAAAGGTATTTTTGCTAAATTGGGGTGTTGACGGAAATTGCTCAACAACTCAAAACCATTCATTCGTGGCATCTCTAAATCGGAGACGACAACTCTAATTTCAGGATGTAACTGCAACTTTTCTAGAGCTTCTACACCATTTTGAGCTTGTATTACTTGATAGCCAGATTTTTGTAGAGTGAGAGAAATAGTTTGACGAAGACTAATTGCGTCATCTACTACTAAAACAACTTTTGGTGATTTATTATCTGGCTGTTGAGAATAACTGGGTTGGGTTTCTATATTTGTTATGGGAGTAGATACAGTTTTTGGTGATTTATTATCTGGCTGTTGAGAATAACTGGGTTGGGTTTCTATAGTTATTGTGGAAGTAGATGCAGCCAGTAATGGTGTAGATGAGAAAGTATCTCCCGATATCGCCAAGGCTTTTTTATTTGACGAAGAAGCTATTGGTAGCGCTGTGATATCAAGTGTTGTTTGTTGGATTTCACTAGACCTTACCAGAAATAAAGCATCAATCACTAAGATGAGATTACCATTGGCTAAACTACTACAACCATAAATGTATTTTGGCGGTGCGATCGCATTTCCTAAAGGTCTAATTACCAGTTCTTGTTCACCAATTATTTGATCAACCTCTAAAGCAAACTTTCCCTGATTTCGTCGTAGCAAAAGCACCGGATTTTTCGCTATGCTTGGGTCATGAGTATTAGATGTGTTGTATGAACTAGCACTATTAAAGAATGAACCATTATAATCAATCAAGTTTGAAAGTTGATGGAGGCTGACCATAGTTTCATCATTATCTGTATTCCAATGAAAGACTTTTTTCCCTTCAATTTCTTTAATCTGTTGTTCAGAGGGAATCAATATTTTTTCGATACTGTCCAAAATAAGACCATACACAACACCTTTGGCTTGAACTAGCATTAATTTTTCAGTAGTCATAGAAAAAGGAATTTTGAGGATGAATATTGTTCCTTGGTTGGGGAAGGATTCAACTGAAATTGAGCCATTGAGTGCGTGCATCTGAGTACGCACAATATCTAAACCCATACCGCGCCCAGAAATTTCGCTCACTTGATTAGCAGTAGAAAATCCCGGCGAAAATATCAAATCTAAAAGTTCAGGATCAGCCAGATTAGAAGTAGAGCTTCTAGTTTTTTCTCCAGTTTCTATGGGATGAAATTCAAAAGCTTTTCTGCGAATTCTGTCTAAATTCAATCCCTGACCATCATCCCGAACTTCGATAACAGTTTGGCTACCTTGATGATAAGCGCAGATTTCGATTAAACCTTGTTCTGGTTTACCAAGCTCTCGGCGAATATGTGGAGCTTCAATACCGTGGTCAAAAGCATTACGCACTAAGTGTAATAAAGGATCGTAAAGCTTTTCTGCGATCGCTTTATCCACTAGCACCGCAGTACCAGTAAGTTTTAATTCTACAAGTTTGGCATAAACATTCCCCAACTTACTTACCATGTGGGGGAAGCGATTCAGGATATTGCCCAAAGGCGACATTCGTGCTTCTACTAAGTTATCTATAATATTAAGAGTTAAATTCTCTTGTTTACCACTAATTTGAGTAGCTTGCGTCACGAGTAAGTCAAGAGACTCTGTAGTTTCTTGTAGTTGTAGTGTTTCTTCCATTGCTTCATGCAATGTCATGTGAAACTCTGTATATACATCCATTTCTAGAGAGTCAAACTTCACTGCAAAATCTTGTGTTTGTTGTAAGGAAATATTTTGTATTTGTAATGGTAAATCACGTAATTCATTTAAAGTTGTTTGGTGTCTAGTGAGTTGCTGTACTAATTGCTCAATTATTTCTTTGACTTGTTCATCTTGCAAACTACGCCGTTTTTGGTAAATCAGCAATTCTCCAGCTAGATAATTGAGGTGTTGCAGTCTCTCTGTATCTACTCGAATAAATGAAGGTTGACGCAAATTTTTAGTTTGAACATACTGAGATTTATCTTCTATTTCTTGGTTGATTTGTGTAGCTAAATCAGGCATAATCTCAATAGCTGTTTCAGAAACTATCGGCTCACTGACAGTTAATGAATCAAGCTTTTCTGAATAATCATCAGGTTGAATTGCCACGACTTCAATAACAGGATTTTGGCTAGATTCTTCTCCCCATATTGCTTCTAATAGGTTATCAGTTGTCTCAGAAAAGACGGATTTAGATACTTCTTTAAAAACTAACAATGTTTGTAACTTGGGACTATCCAGCCAATTTTTTTCTTCGCCAGTAATAGGAGGATAATTTTTATATTCTTGTGCTAATTTATGAATTTGATTCTGTAGTATTTTAATTACTGAGAGGTAGCTGTCAGATGGTTCAAGAGAATCTTGAAATTTTGCAACTGCAAATAGGATGATTAAGATAATTCCACGTCGATAAATACAAAGACTTTGACTATCTTCTTCATCTTGGACAAAATCAAGAAACTTTTTCAACCAATTTTGGATATAATCAAGCAGACTTTTCCTTTCTAATATGGGAATCAGCAAAGTTAAACTGAGTTCTTCTGCTGGTATTTCCATCTGGTGATTAAACCAGCCAAAAATGTAACGAATTACTTTTAAATAAAACTTGGCAGTTGTTGGGTTAACTGATTGATTTTTATTGTTATCAGATGTAGCGAGAAACTGGTAAAATTGTTCTTCATTGATAGTAAATGTGCTAGCAGATGAATTATTTTGTAATTCTTCCGATGACTGATTATTTGCCACTGTCGTGAGTTTTCGTAAACCTGGAGAAGTTTCTCCACCAGAAGTGCGATCGCCTGCTAATACTAATTTTTGTGCTTGTTGCAAATCTGCAAGGGCAATTTCTCCAATTTGCTGTACCTGGGTAGGATTTGCTTGCAGAGCTGATATAATTGTTTGGGCAATTTCTCCCAATCCCGGTAAATTTAGAGATTCTGCCAAGCCGAAAAATACTTCAGCTTGAGATTGTAAAAACTCGATAAATTCGTCACTATTTGGTGGATTGTTAACAGCGTCAGCAATACTATTTAGACGTTGTTCTACTCCCACTTCAAAAACGGACTGTACAATATCAAATCCCAATTCTTCAGAAGTGGGAATGTGAGACTCAGCACCAAATGCATCACCCAGTTTTTCTTGCAACTGTGCAAATACTGAAGTTGCTCGATGCATCAGTTCTTCATCATTAACAGTGCTGCCTACTAGCTCGGTATTTAATGCTATGCTTAGACATTCATAAGCTTGTAATAAAAGTGTTTGTAATTCGGCATCAACTACCACTTTTGGATTATATAGAGCCTTAAATACATCTTCTAAATAATGGGCTATCATCTTAATTACTTCTAGCCCAACATTAGCGGCTCCACCTTTAAGTGTATGAGTAGCCCGCATTAAATTATGAACTTTAGCAATGCTATAACCTTCCGATAAGCTAAATAGTTCTTGTTCAATAATTTGGATTAGTTCTGGGGCTTCAGCTAGAAAGTAAATGTATCCTTGCTCACGAATTTCCTGATCTGTAATCATATTTTAGATTTGGGATTTGTTGCGTAAAGTTTTAATTGATGCAACTGTCACTGTTAGAATTTCGGTGCTTTCTGATATCAAGTTGCTCAGTTTTTCCAGTGGTAATGTAGCGCTTCTCAGTTGAGTTCAATACAGACCTAACCCCCAGCCCCTTCCATTGTAAGGAAGGGGAGTAAGATTAGGAGGCAGATTTGGTTCAATTCACTTTAAACTTGCCAGCAGTTGTTAATAAGTCTTTTGCCATTCCTGATAAATCTTGGAACACACTAGCAATTTCCTGAGATTCAGCAAAAGTTTTATTGGCAATTCCTGCAACATCTTGCATTGATTTCGTTACTGTTACAGATTGCGTCATTTGTTTTTGAGTCGCTGCGGTAATTCGCTCAATTAGCTGACTAATTTCGGCAGTTGCAGAAACGATCGCATTTAAGTTTTGGCGAGTATCATTGACAAGATTTGTGCCTTCTACCACCTGTTGAATGCCAGTTTCCATCGCTACTGCAACTTCTCCGGTTTCTGTTTGAATCTCCTGGACTAATTTTTCAATTTCAATGCTGGCTGCTGCTGACTGGCGAGATAAAGAACGGACTTCATCAGCTACAACTGCAAAGCCTTTGCCATATTCACCTGCACGGGTGGCTTCAATGGCTGCATTCAAAGCCAATACGTTTGTCTGTGTGGCAAAATTACCAATTAAATTCACCACTTTGGAGATTTTTTGCGAGGATTCGCTGAGGCGTTTAATCTTTTTGCTGGTTTGAGCAACGGTTTCACGAATTCCTTGGATGGCTTTGACAGTTAGGTTCATTGCAGTATCACCAGACTCTACAGTTTGATTGGCTTGTTGCACTGCTAGTTGCACTAACTCAGCATTCACCACCACAGCTTGAGTAGAGTCCACCATCTGTTGAATTTCGCCTAAAGCTGCGGTAATTTCCTCGGATTGTTGTTGCGCTAAATTGGTTAATCCTGTTAGTGAAGCCTCGCTATTACCAGAAGTTTGGGCAACTTGTTGAGCAGCTCCCTGTACCTGAATAACAATTTGTCGCAGTGCTTGCAGAGTACTATTGTAAGCATCAGCGATCGTGCCTAACTCATCTTCTGTAATTGGTGCGCGTACTGTTAAGTCACCGGTGAGAGCGGGTCTAAGAGCCATTAAGAGTTGAATAGATCGCTGTTGTAGTAATTCCTTGGCTGCCTTTTCTCGTGCTGCTGCTTCTGCTAATTTTGCTGACTGCGCTTGTACTTGTTGCAAATATTCGGCTTGTTGTAATGTCAGTCCTAACTGACTACCAATACGTGCTAACAAATTGACTTGCGATTCTTCCCAATCACGAGGGCTGGAATTTTGATAAGCTCCCAGCAAGCCCCATAATCGTTCCCCAAAGAATATGGGAACTATGATATAAGCTTTGATTTCAAACTGCTCTAATATTTCAATGTGGCAAGTAGAATGACCTACCTGATAAATGTCGTTTACAAAAAAGTTTTCCCCTTGGGCATATCGACCTCCCTGAGTTTCTTGTAAGTGGGTATCTTCCCAGACAGTTTTGATATCAGGTCCTATCAGTTTTATCCAACCATGAGCTACTGACTCAGATACAAATTCACCACTCCAGTCGGGATTAAAGCGATAAACAGCGACGCGATCGCATCGCAATAATTGTCGCACTTCTTGAGTGGTTATCTTGAAAATATCTTCCACATCGAAGATTTGTCGAATGCGGCTGCTGATTTTTGTGACAGCTTTTTCTTGTTCCGCAATCTCAGCTAGTTTCTCAGATTTTATCCGCACTAATTCTAGATAATCTATCTGTGATTTAGCTAGGCTAAATTGCAAGCTAACCTGAACCAAAAAGTTAACTTCCCAGGTTTGCCATTCACGTGCCCCAGAATTTTGATAAGCTCCCAGCAAACCCCACAATTTCTCCCCAAAGAATATAGGAACAATTATGTAAGCTTTGGCTTCAAACTGCTCTAAAATCTCAATGTGGCAGGGAGTAAGCCCTATTTGATAGATGTCATTAGCAATAAAGTTTTCACCTCTGACATACCTACCTCCCTGAGTTTCTTGCAAGTAGGTGTCATCTAAAACGGTTTTAATATCAGGTCCCACCAGTTTTGTCCAAGCATTACCCACAGACTCAGCCACAAATTCGCCACCCCAATCAGGGTTAAAGCTATAGACGGCGACGCGATCGCATTTTAGTGATTGACGCACTTCTTGAGTGGTTGTTTTGAAGACACTATCTACATCTAAAGATTGGCGGATGCGGTTGACTATCTTAGTGAAAGCTTTTTCTTGTTCGACTATTTGAGCTAGTTGATCAGATTTCGTCTGCGCTTGCTCAACATATTCTCTTTGTGATATGGCCACACCAAATTGCAAGCCAATCTGAGTTAAAAAGGTTTCTTCCCAAGGTTGCCAATCACGAGGCCCAGAATTTTGATAAGCTGCCAATAAGCCCCATAATTTCTCTCCAGTGAATATCGGCGCAATCATGTAAGCTTTCATTTCAAACTGCTCTAAAATATCAATGTGACATTGAGCATGACCCATTTTATAGATGTCGTTGACCACAAAGCTTTCACCCTTGGCATAACGTCCTCCTTGGGTTTCTTGTAAGTGGCTATCTTCCCAGACCATTTTAAAATCAGGTCCGACCATTTTTATCCAACCATTACCCACTGCCTCCGCCACGAACTCGCCACTCCAGTCAGGTTTGAAGCGATAAACACCGACGCGATCGCATTTTAGTAATTGACGTATTTCTTGAGTAGTTGTTTGGAAAATCTTATCAAGATTTGATATGTGGAGAATTTTCTCAATAACTTTAGCTACTGATTTTTTTGCCTGTGTTTGATTTTGTAGTTCTTTGTGAAATTCAAAGCTCTGCAATTTGTAGATCAGTTCTGTGGCAATTTGAAATAATAGGCTGATTTCTACCTCTTGCCACTGTCGCACCGAAGAACAATTATTGACTACAAGTAACCCCCATACTTTACCTTCTACTACAATTGGTAAACTCAAACTAGCTTTAATTTGAAATTTCTCTAGTAACTGCTTTTGATAAGGGGTAAGTTGAATCTTATTGATATCGTTAATAACTACAGGTTCTACATAGTCTTGATTGGTATATAAGCCAAAAATAATTCCGGGAATATTTTCGCCTAAAGTTGGTGTCCAACCTAGTGTTCTGGATTCTGCTAAAACATTACCTGATTCTAGGGAAGTAAACTGATAAATTAAAGCGCGATCGCAGCCAATCTTTTCTCTAATTTGCGCTACAGTAATTTTGAGTAGTGTATCAAAGTCTGGTGCTTGACGCATATAAGTTGCGATGTCTTGCAACTGTCGCCGCCAACTTTTAAATTCCTCAGCGATCGCATTTAATAAAGATATTTCATGACTGGCAATATTCGCTATACTCGCGTCACCATTAATATTTTCTACTTCCGAGATTAGATTATCATTTTCTTGGCTATTCTTATACAAAAACGTCATTTGATTAACCTCAAAATTTGTGATTGGTAATAATTGGATATTTGATAGGTAAGATTGATCTGCTCTTTGGTGATTAAGGATTAGTAATTATCAAAATACTACGTCTAATCACCCATTACTAAATGCTTAATTATGAATTGCCCACATGGGAGCTTCGATAATCGTTAGGGCATCCAAATTAAAAATCATCTCCTCGGAATCATTAATAAAGTATCCCTGTAAAAAAGGTGAAATTTTCGGATAAAATAATTCAGTAGTTGCGGGTTTCATTTGTTTAGTATCCAGCCATTCAATATCTATAAGCTGTCGCACCAATAGTCCCAAATACTTACCCTTGTTTTCCAGAACAATCCCCATCATTATTGAAAGTAAATTTGATCCTGGCGAAATTGGAGGATAACCTAACATTGCCTCTAAATCTATCAACCAAAGCATCTCACCACGCCAGTTATAAATACCCAAGACGCTACTCTGCATCTCAGGAACGCCACATATTTCAGGTAATGATACTTGCAAAACTTCTGTGATGTGTTGTAACGAAATTACGGCTATATCCCTTACTCCCAAATTAAAACTTAAAAACTTTTCCTTGGTTTCCAAAGTTATTGATCCTTTGTAATTGATGATTTGTTTTTAGTCACTATTTGCAGTTTCTATTTAATTTAAAATTAGTGAGTTTTATGGCATTTTTACTTCTTAATCAATTGGTTCAATATTGTCATTAATTCCTCTCGTTCAATCGGTTTTGATAAATAACCATCAGCGCCCAACATATTACCCCAAATTTTATCTACATCAGTATTTTTGGTAGAGCAAAAAACTACAGGTATTTTGCTAGTGTTGGGATTGCTTTTCAGTTCTCGGCAAATCTCAAAGCCACTTTTACCCGGTAAAATTACGTCGAGTAATATTAGGTCTGGCTTATTTTTATCTATTTTGTCTTGAGCCTCTTCACTGCTTGTGGCGCTAATCACAGAATAACCTGCCTGTTGCAAGTAACGGCTGATTATTTCCATATCTGTTAAGCCATCTTCAACAACTAAAACAGTATTCATGACAATTACTCGTTAAACCTTTCTCAGAATGTAAACAAATTAGACATACAAATCCTAAATGATTCCTCAACAAAGACATACAAAGGACTAGAGACTAGCCCCTATAATCTCTTTGCCCCAACCACTATTTCACAACTTAAACAGGACTGGTATAAATACACAAAATTGTATTTGTCTAATTTTGATTCAATCTTTATGTATTAACCTCAGAAAAAATACGTACTAAACATAACTTAATATAGTAATCGTAAATTGTTTTTGAAAAAATCTAAGTAGTTTTGTAGAGTGTGTTAGACAAGACTACGGCACCATTCCAGGCTTTTACTGCCATACTCTCGTCTAACACACCTTACACTTTATATAGAACTAACATAGGACTCATATTTGATTTTTGAAATATCCGTAGTAACGTGTCAAGGCTAAATTGATGCATTACGCTTTGCTAACGCACCACTCGAAGGTTTTTGGGCGTTACGAACTGCGTCCTAACACTTAGGAACGTGGATTAAATAAAATGCAAAACTTCATCCTGTCTCTAGCTTCCCTCTCCTTTATAAGGAGAGGGATTGAGGGTGAGGTTATATGTTATTTAATTCTTATTCCTTAGATTTTTTCAAAAATCAAATCAGATTGCTATATTTTGTTTATAAGTAAGTAGATATGAACAATTAAAAGTTTATAGCAAGAACTGAAGCCCTGACTACAAGCTAATTTAATTAATTTTGAATTTTGAATTGTTAATTACTCTTCCCGACTTACTTAGAGGATGTTTGAAAAGTGGTTGGCTGTGATTTTAGGCACTTATAGATCCCCCCTAACCCACGCCAGTCGCTCATGGGGGAAACCCCCTTGGCGCTAGCCTCTCCCTTTGGGAGAAGACCGCGCTGGCTCCCCTTAAAAAAGGGGGGCAACCTCTCTCAAAGTCCCCCTTCTTTAAGGGGAGCCACTGCGTTGGGCGGGTTTCCCGACTTGTACCCCTGCGGGGAAGCAAGCTACGCGCAGCGTCTCCCCTTGGGAGAAGCACGTGGCGTGGATTT
>JBBSCU010000092.1:0-17610 GCA_038249935.1 Chroococcales cyanobacterium | reverse complement strand
GCCTCAGAATGAATTCTGAGTCTAATAGCGAAAGTCGTCTAAAGACGACTGAAAAAAGGTTATAGTCCGTTTTAACGGACTTTAGCTATTAGCCTGGAACTTTAGTTCTGGGCGGTTTATGCCTAGAATGAAATAGCCCTGCTTCTCTAGCCCTTTCAAGGTGACTTATAAAATCTAGTTTTTCTCTCTATGTCTCTGCGGTTTAAAAGTAATTTATTCAACCACAGAGGCGTAGAGAACACAGAGATAAGAGAAATTATTGTATTAGCTAACAATCTCGCTCATAGGTTTAGAGACGCGGGTATTTGATGCTAGGCTCTTTCTGGCTTTTCTCATCAAGCCCAAAGCTAGTAGCCCACCCACTGCGGGAATTGTTGCACCACCAGGGATGTCGAAGGGAACGGCAGCTGAAGGAGCAGAAAAGCTAGAAAAAGTTGTAGAAGCCGCCCCACCGCCTCCGTCAATTGTAAATATACGGAAGCCAAAGACATCTCCTTGTACCACGGAGAATGAGAACGTTCCTGATTGGCTAGTAGAGCCTCCATCGTTGCTCAATTGCGTTCCCGCTCCATTAAGAATATACGATAAGAGATCAAAAGCTGAACCATCTACATCTAAAGTTGTGTAATTCCAGTTACCACTCACTAAACCACTGTCCGGAGCAGTAATTGTGTAATCAGTGTTTCCGATTGTTCCATTATCTCCTCCAGTTAGTGTAATGGATGTTGGGGCATTAGTAGTATCAACTGTACCGCCAGTACTGTTATTATTAAATGCCCAGTTAGCTGGATTATATTCATTTTGAAACCCAAATGTCAGAGCGTGTGCTGGAGATGTGCTGGAAAGGATACTTGCTGTTGCAATAGCAGCACCAACTAATACTGAAAGACGAGAAAAGTTCATAGAAACTCCTAACTCTGATTACTTAAAAACTAAAAACAATCAAAACCAAGACAGCATAAAAAAGAGCAGTAGCAGGAAGCCTAATTTTTTAAACAAATGTTTTCAGCTTTTATAGCTACCAATCAGCGTGTGTATTTGGTTCTATATTGAATTTTGTACATCCTAGCCAACAAAAAGATGTATGTCCAATGTTTTACAAAAAATAACTTAAAATATACTTAAGTAAGTGCAATAATTGAGTGGTCACTGACTTGTGCCGAGCGTAGTCGAGGTAGCTTTGTCGTTGGTGCAGCCTCTCGTAGAGAAGTGCGGGTCTAAATTGCCGACTAATTGATTCTGAATTCTTGTTCAACTCTCTTCTCTAGCCCTTTTATACAAGGGTATGGACAGGTAATAGCGTGTGATTTACCCAAAGAGTAAGTCGAATGCCATTTTGCTTGCGGAAAACACCAAAATGAGTAAGTCAAACGCCATTTTGAGTAAGTCAAATACTATTTTGAGTAAATCAAATGCCATTTTGCTTGCGGAAAACACCGAAATGAGTAAGTCGAATGCCATTTTGAGTAAGTCGAATGCCATTTTGCTTGCGGAAAACACCGAAATGAGTAAGTCGAATGCCATTTTGAGTAAGTCGAATGCCATTTTGTGAAAGCATTTAAGTATTTTGATAAAGTAATCAGCCAGAGCAAACGCACAAGTTTCCTTAAGTTGGCTAAAGTAGGTTGTTAGAGACGTTTCAGGCTTGTATTAATCATTCTTTGATGGTAAATAGACACGCTTAGGAACGCAAATTTAATAACGTGCAATTCTTATTTAACTTGGAATGGTGCGTTACGCTCCGCTAACACACCCTACTTTTGCACTTTATTTAATCCACATTCCTTACGACAGATGTGGTTTTTCAAATCATCTATATTTGGTATTTGCTGTCAATACCTAAATCTTACAAACTACTCTATTTGACAAAAATCTACCCTTTTAGCAGCTACAGATTATCTTTAGAGTACGGAAAGCCGCCCAAAAAGTAACTACGGAGTTTATTCTTTAATTAACATTTGTAAATAAAATAATTGACAGGCGATATTAGAGGTTTTTCGCCCACTATCACCATTTAACTGAGATTTTAACGATTCTATAAAAATCTTATTTATAAAATAATCTGTATTTAAAATTGCACCAGACCACACAAAAATTAATAACTTAGAATGTATTTACGTCTTTAGGAGTGGGTAATTTCCGTACTAAGATAGACAAAAAATATAGAAGTAAGAGCATAAGATTTGAAGGCAATTGTGAATAAGTTTAGTATTTGAAGTTACTTTCTGATCCAGAGTGAATCAATTACAAGCACTAGAATTACAGAAAGAAAAAACTTCTAATTCAAGTTTTATTTGTTAGGAGGTTTATGATGAGAATTGCTCAAATAGCTCCACTGTGGGAAAGAGTTCCACCTCCAGCTTATGGTGGTATTGAGTTAGTAGTAGGGTTGCTGACCGATGAATTAGTCCGACGCGGACACGAAGTAACTTTATTTGCATCGGGAGATTCTATTAGTCTGGCAACACTAACGTCAGTTCATCCCCGTGCCCTCAGACTCGATTCTACTATCAAAGATTACACCATTTACGAGATGCTGAATATAGCTTCGGTGTATGAACGCGCAGAAGAGTTTGATATTATTCACTCCCATATCGGACATGGAGCGCTGGCTTACGCGAATCTTGTCAAAACTCCTACGGTTCACACGTTGCACGGTATTTTTACCCCTGACAACGAAAAGATGTTTAGTTTTGGGAAAAAACAACCCTATGTCAATATTTCCGATTCACAACGAGAACCAAGGTTAGGGTTGAACTCTGTAGCAACGGTCTACAACGGGATTGATGTTAGCAGTTATGAGTTTCACGCTCAACCAGAAGAGCCGCCATACCTGGCGTTTTTGGGTCGGATGTCTCCAGAGAAGGGAGCGCATTTAGCAATAGAAATTGCAAAACTTGCTGGTTGGCATTTGAAAATGGCTGGTAAGGTGGATGCCGTTGATGTGGAATACTTTGAGAAGGAAATCAAACCGCACGTTGACGGGAAGCAAATTGAGTATCTGGGTGAAGCCAACCATATTCAAAAAAATGCTCTGATGGGAGGTGCAGTAGCAACTCTATTCCCCATCACTTGGCGAGAACCCTTTGGATTGGTGATGGTTGAGTCAATGGCTTCGGGTACGCCAGTGATTGCGATTAAATTGGGGTCTACTGAGGAAGTAATTTCCCACGGCAAGACGGGTTTCCTCTGCAATAATATTCAAGAGTGCATTAGTGCTATTGACCAAGTAACACAGTTAGACCGTTATGCCTGTCGTCAGTATGTCGAAAACCTGTTCAGCGTTGAACACATGACTGATGGCTATGAGGCGGTTTATCAACAAATAATCGGAGAACGATTTTCTCAGAATGGGCATCTTCGCAGTTTGATTGCTTTAGGTAGCGATCGCATTTAAGTATAGCATTCATGTGGTTTTGCAGCCTTTTCCTCGTTTGTTATATAGTCCCCTCATTCCCTCTGATTCCCAACGAGAAAACCAGTTATAAATTGTCTTATAACAAACGAGTGAAAATTATTATCAATTTTTCCGCTTCTACTCCTTGCGAAGCTAAAATCAGACAATCCGCCCTTTGACGCACTTGATAATGTCAGCTTTGACCATAAGTTTGTTCCAACAATTTACATCCTTCAGTCCCTATTTTCTTTGACTTTTTAATACTCCCTTTTCGTGCTGTATCGGTAAGACATCTAAAACATCAGTTTGAGAACAGTATTTTAAATCTTCTTGACAGTCAAGGCGCAATAGTCGTTTACCGTGACTAGCTTGGTGAAGTAATCCGAATAAGTTATCTTGCCACTGAGAGAAAAGAGCGATCGCACTAACTACTTCATCATTACCAGCTAATTCCTCTAGTGACAACTGAGATTGCTGCACAAGACTATGAGCGATCGCACCTGCACAAACTATATCCTCTAAAGAATAACTGCCCTCCCAGCCTGAGCCAACAATCCACACTGTCTCTGGTTGCTTATCTAAGAGAAATTGTACTACTGCTGCTCGGTTGATCAAAGCTGCTGCGATTACATTTGGGGAATCTTGCACTCGTTGTAAAGCACGGGTGCCATTTGTGGTACTGATAAACAAACGCCGCCCTTCTACCAACTCTCGTGTGCAGTCAAGGGGAGAGTTACCCAACTCAAAGCCAGCTACTTTAGCACCGCCGCGTTCTCCAGCTCGCAGACGTTTCTCAGAAGGCCATTTTTCGCTAACTTCGATTAGTTGATCTAAATCGCTGAAGACTTGTACAGCTTCGCCCCCAGCTGCCAAGACAGCCGCTATTGTGCTAGTGGCTCGCAAGACATCGACTGCGATCGCACATTCGGGTGCTTCATCGGTTGGAGTTAATTCTGGAGTGTGGTATACAAATAACTTCACGCGCTGGATACACCTGCTTTAATACTACTGTCGCAATTAACATTCTACCTAGTTGGTGTCACCAACTATAATTACAATTGCTCCCAGAACATTTTTTTGCATCAAAATGTCCGATGTAACCCATTTAATATATAAATACTTAAAAAGTCCATTTTTATGCCTTGAGACTTTCAGACTTGCTGACTATCTTGTAATCTAAAACAAGAACAGACTTTACTAAATGGGGAAAAAGTTACAGCTTCAAGGTTATAGCGCAAAGCTACGGATATTCACTCATTCCCCCACTCCCTACTCCCTACTCCCTACTCCCCACTCCCCACTCCCCAGCAAAATCGCTATGGCACCTTTACCCGACTACCGCCCTAAACAACTATCGCTAGGTCCCTTAGAAGCGGAAATTTTAAATATTATCTGGGAACTTGGTTCAGCCACAGTCAAGGATGTACACGATCGCATTCTGGCTGATCCCAACCGCGAATTAGCTTATACTTCTGTCACCACCGTCTTACGTCGCCTCACTGACAAAGGTTGGCTGGTCTGCAATAAGAAAGAACGAGCATTTTATTGGCAGCCATTGTTAAGCAAGCAACAAGCAGATATTATCAAAGCTCATGAGCAGTTACAGCGATTTCTGGCAGTGGGCAATCCTGATGTTGTGGCAGCCTTCGCCGATAGTTTAGATGAAGCAGCTAGTGAGCAAATAGCAGCGATCGCTAAACGCATTCAATCTGCACGCCAAGCCAGGGAGGAAGAATGATGCATTTTATAATGATTTTGATTGCTTTGACAATTGCCTGGTGCTTAAGAGCCTCCTGGAGAGAACCCCAAGGCAATTGGAGTCTGCGGTGGCGGCGATCGCTATTTTTATTCCTCTTCCCGCCTCTGTTAATATTCATGACAGCGATCGCTCTGCTGTTTATGAGTCCCCAAGGCAAAATGGGCGGGATGTACACAGGCTCAATCAGCTATTTATTAGCATTAATTTATCTGGCATTTGTTGCCATTTCATGCATCAAACTTGCCTTCCAAGGTTGGCAATCTGTAGAATCTGCCCGTAACTGCCCTTTAGTGAATATTGGGGATAGACGAGCGAGGCTACTGCAAACTGGGGCGTTGTTTGCGGGTCAAATTGGTTTTTGGCAACCAGAATTAGTGATTAGCCAAGGATTAGTGCAAACTCTCTCACCTACTCATATAGAAAGCGTCTTAGCCCATGAGCAAGGGCATTACCATTACAGGGATACATTCTGGTTTTTCTGGCTGGGTTGGGTGCGTTTCTGTACAGCATGGTTGCCAAATACAGAGCCTTTGTGGGAAGAACTGTTAGTTTTACGCGAACTCCGTGCCGATGGTTATGCAGCCTTGCAGGTAGACCCTCTGGTGCTAGCGGAATCACTTTTATTAGTGGTTAGTACCAGTCCTGTGTTATCAGAAATTTGCTGTGCTGCATTGGGTTCATCTAACGGAGGCGATGCCTACGGCGGGCGATGCCTACGTTTAGAGCAGAGAATCGAAGCTCTATTAGCACCACCAGAACCAACCCCAGAAGCTCAATTGCAATCCTGGCATGGTTTTCTTTTGGCGTTATTGCCTCTAGTGGCTGTGATGTTTCATAGCTAAGTTTAACAAAACAGAATTTAGGAACTATCGGCACCATTGCGGCGATCGCGCCTGGGACTCATACCTTTGAAGGTAATGTCATTTCTCAAGAAATCAGCTTTATCTATAGTGGACAGCAACCCAAACGCTTTATTGAAAATATTCGTAGCATCAAAGAATTAGAAAGTGAAGGCATCCAAACTTTAACTTTCACAGGCAAGTTTCAAAGCGAACTACCTCAACTTAATCAGTCAAACTCGTTAACAATCAAACTTAAAGGCCGCGAAAGTAAATGGATTATTGCTTCGGCTAATCTTGAAGGAACGAGCGAAATAGAATTAAATGAACTGCGGCTGCAACCGAATACAAAAGTAAATGACTGAAATTGGCCTGATGATGACGAGCGTGTTAACAACAAGACAAGCATCTAGTTCCTATTTACCGGAACAGCAATTATTTCAGCTGGAAAATGACGTAAACCAGTCAATACAGAGTCAGTTAGAGATAACTGTCCAAGTCACGCCACCTGAATTCATGCAGACAGATGCAACTTCCCAGGCTTTTCCTTCAGCGATCGCACTAGAGAAAGAACATATACTTAAAAAAATCAGCAAAAATAATCAGTTCCTAGCTTCTTCTAACTTAGGTGAGTCTAAGAAGTATTCTCAGTCCAGGGGTAAAAGCCGTGCAGAGGCTACAGGAAAGTTCCTGAAGTTTAGTAGCCAACCTCTACCGACTCTCTATTTCGGTAGCTCTGGGGTTGGTGTGAGAGCTTTACAACGGCTGTTAGTGTCTAACGGTTATGCCGTTAAAGTGGATGGGATTTTTGGGGCGCTGACAGAGACTGCTATCAAAGCCTTTCAAAACCAGCAGAATTTAGCAGTGGATGGAATAGTTGGTCAACGAACTTGGCATACATTGACAATTTAGTTATTACCTAGTCATTTGTCCTTAGCTAGTAACAAATGACTAGGTAATAACTAACGGTACTTGTGTTGTTCTAATAGCTGTTGCGCTCTTGGCTTGTAAATTAAATAGAACAAAGCCTCAATATAGCGCAACAAATCTTCCCGATTCTCTTTGGATGTAAAGTTCCAGAAGCCATAAATCCGTGCTAATGATAACAGCTTGATAGTGTGAATTTTCCAAGTATAGCTGCTGTGAACTCGGTCAATACCTCGCTGGGAGATTTCATTCCAAGAGTTAGGATTTTGTTCGCATTTAATGATAAATTCCACAATTTTTGCGGCTGTTTCCTCTGAATTAGTCGGGTTAATGTAAAAGCCATTAACCTGATCTTGAATAATCTCCAGTGGTCCACCAAACTGTGTAGCAAAAGTCGGTAATCCTGAAACCATTGACTCTAAAATTGTCAAACCAAAAGCTTCAAATAAAGCTGGTTGCACAAAAATTCCCTGATGATCGGCAATGACTCGGTAAATTTCACCTGAATCAGTTTTAGACAGGCGTACACCCAACCAACGAATCTTTCCGTGGAGATTGTACTGTTCAATTATTTGGTAAAGTTTGATAATTTCGTCGCGTTCTTCATTGTCACCTGATTCTTCTACACGCAACTTACCCGCTACCAAAATTAAGTTGCAATGTTCTTGTAATTCTTTACTTTGACCAAAGCATTCAGCTAAACCTGTGAGGTTTTTGATCCGGTCAAGTCGCGCCATTGAGAAGAGAGGACGCTTGCTCAGATCGTCGAGTTTGCCAAAGATTTGCGCGGGGTCTTCCAGAGTAAAAAGTGTTTCTGCAAGGCGTTGGCGATCGCTCTCCACTCGGTCTTGAGTCTGCGAATAAGGAAAATAGTAATTCTCGTTTACTCCAGGGGGTACAACATTAAATTTAGGACTAAATAATTCAATCCCGTTCGTTACATGATACAACTCCGGCATAGTAAAGCATTTATAAGACTCATACTGTCCTACACTATCCGGTGTCCCCACAATTTCTTGGTAGGTGCTGCTAATAATAAAATTGGCAGCATTCATTGCCAACAAATCAGCCGTGAATTGTAAGGAAAAATGATATTTATCTTCTAAATCTTGCCAGTAGAGGTTACTGAACAAGTATTTAGATTTTTCTAAAGCGTGGGCGACATTGCATTGAGTAACTTTCAAACGCCGTGCGAGTAAAAATGCTACTAAGTTCCCATCAGAATAGTTACCAACTATTAAGTCAGGTCTGCCTTGAAATTCAGCCCGCAGTTCTCTTTCTGAGTCTATGGCGTAGGTTTCTAAATAAGGCCAAAACTCAAACCGAGAAATCCAGTTTTGAGTCATCTTGGGATTAAATTCCCGTAAAGGTACTCGCAAAATCCAGGCATTTTCTGTACCGTGGACTTTTTCTAGTCGTTGATTACAAAGAGTGCCATCACTGTTAGGAATCAAACGGGTGAGAATAATCACTTTTGGCTGGACATTTAAGCCCTCTAAACCAGCTAGCAGGACATCCTCTTGTAGCTGCTTTTCTAAACTTTTTGCTTGGTCAAGGACATAAACCACCTGACCACCAGTATCGGAACGCCCCAAAACGCCCTCTTGCCCAAACCAACCGTGAGGTGACACCAAGACGATTTTAAAAATCATCGGGATGCGAGAAATGAAGGCTTCTAAAGTCTGAGCATCGGCAGAATCAATCAATTCATCAAGAATATTTAAGGTTTCCCGTACTCGCCCTGCAATGTTACCCCATCCTGGTTCAAAACCCATTGTTTGCAATTGGAACCGGAATTTTTCGTAGGGTTCATCATCGAGGCGATCGCTAACAAAACTGATAGCTTTCTTAACTTGCTCGGAAAGTTGCTGCTGTGATTGAATGCGATCGTTAACCAGCAGTTGGACACCGTTGTAGTGGTGCAGGCGCAAGAAGTTTAATAGGCTGTCCAGCAATTCTTTGGAGTCTTGAAATATTTTGCTGGATAGATAGCGATTGAGAAATTGTACCCCTTTACCAATATTTTTGGGGTCGCGGATTGTTGGGGTGTAGTCATAAAACGGGCCGAAATCCAATTCTAGCAGGCCGCCCTCGTTAGGATGAAATTTGTTCACCAAGCGATCGCACAAATCCAGTAAATCCTGCACCGTCATCGGCTCAATGCTCAAGTCTGATGTCAACCAATAAACTTCTTGACTGGCAATTTTAGAACGAATGATAAAACATAAGTTTGAGTCCTCCTGAATAATTTCCTGAGTATAGTAAATAAGTTTACCTAACTCAGAAGAAGTGGAAAAAGCCTCAGGTTTCTGCGACTTTGAGCAATACTCACTATATACATTGAGTATGTCGTTCCGCAGCAAGTATTTCTTTTCTTGTTGGCGTAATTCACTAATGAAGGAACGCAAATCACTTCTTTCTTCACTATCTAAGACTGCTTGGAGCAATTCAGACATGGTAACTCCACTAGATGACGATGTTTTGATTGTTGACTTTCAAGGCGAGACAAATAAGCCTCTACCTTTTCTTAGACCACATATAAACACGAGATAAGACAGATAAATTATATTTATCTGACCTATAAGTATCAACTTTTCAGCAGGCACTTAAATCATGCTCTACTTTACTTAAAGTATCTATAACTCAGTATTTTTGGTTCTAACTAAAGGAATACAATTTTTATTTAAAAACTTCTAAGGCTCACATTCCCGGCTTCTCTACCTTGTAGGGTGGGGATCTTGCCCATCCCACAAAAAGTAGTTCAGTGTTTTTTTATTTGTAAATTCCCAAGCCCATAAACTCCTAGATAGCAGATATTTGCTAAAGTAATGGTTATGAATGTTCATAGCCACAACCACCTTCTATAGCAGTATAGGTATTAATATGAAATTATGTAGGGCGAACGATGGGAATTGAACCCACGAATGGTGGTACCACAAACCACTGCCTTAACCACTTGGCTACGCTCGCCATTCAACAATCTGAATTATAGCAATTATTTGGCAAGCGATCAAGAGTTTTTCTTCAAGGAACGGATTTAGTTGATTTAGAGTCTCTGGAATCTAAGGATTACAATGAATTTTACTTGGCAAACATGAAACCCTTAACCATCATTGCATATACTGGAGCAGCAGCAGGACTCGCCGCCTTGGGTGTGACAATGGCGAAAACTAATCCCAGTCAGGTTGAATATGAAAAATATGCAGTGCAACGGCTGACAGAATACTTAAAAACCGATGTATGCAAAAAAACAACGAATCTCATAGAAAATTTAATCCGTTTTAATTGTGATAAGTTGGTTGACTCGGCTAACCCGCAAATCCAAGGAATTATTGCCAGGACTACAGAAAGACAAAATTACATTATTTTTAGTGTTTACCGTACAGATTTAAAAATAAATTCTTGGATACCTTCTTACAAATTTGAAACTGTGGGAGCCTTTGAGCAATTTTATACTTACACTGCCGAAGAACAATAAAGCAACAGGGGGAGAATATAAAAGTGATTAAGAATTCTTATATTTAGTGATTGAGCATATTTTCAAGAATTACCAGAGTAGCTATTACCACCAGCTTAATATTAAGTAAAAATAGTAACCGAGAGTTTGAGCTTTGCCAATGTCATCTGCCTATCTATTAGTATCTCACGGAAGTCGCGATCGCCGCCCAGAAATTGCTATGCACCAACTAGCAAAGCTGGTATGTAACAAACTACCAAATAGTGAACATCTGGTTGGTGTAGCTGCTTTGGAAATGAGTTCTCAGCCTTTACATGAGCAGATTCAACAATTTGTCAAGAGCGCTTTTTGCGACCGAGGAGTGTCTCAAAACGAGAATCGCCTCAAAATTGTACCGCTCTTTCTGCTGCCGGGAGTCCATGTAATGACAGATATCCCTGCCGAAGTAGCATTAGCACAACAGGCTATTGGTGAAGATATCATGATTGAGTTGCAACCATATTTAGGCTCTCACCCAGATTTAGAGAAATTGTTGGCAAAGCAAATAACTACTATAAAAACAGAAGCATTGATTTTATTAGCTCATGGTAGCCGTCGCCCAGGTTCCCAAGAAACTGTGGAAGCAATGGCGACAAGTTTGGGAGCAGTGGCTGCTTATTGGGCTGGGCCTCCTAGTTTAGAGTCACGAGTGAAAGAGTTGGTAGCTGCTGGTTATAAAGAAATTGCAATTTTGCCATACTTTTTATTCGCTGGTGGAATAACCGATGCGATCGCTGCCTCAATAGAAGAGCTAAAATTACAATTTTCTGCGGTAAATTTCCAATTGGCAAAGCCACTGGGAGCAAGTGCAGAACTAGCCGAGCTAATTTGGGATTTAACAAATAGATGAACCGTACAGAAAAACAGGAGAACAAGTATTTGGGAAAGGTTTATTTGGTAGGTGCAGGCCCAGGAGATCCAGGACTAATAACCTTGAAGGCTAAAGGTTTATTAGAATGTGCAGATGTAGTCATCTATGATGCTTTAGTGAGTCCGGCAATTCTAGCAATGATTAATCCCCAGGCAGAGCAAATTAACGCCGGTAAGCGTGCAGGGAGACATTCGTTGTTGCAAGAAGAAACAACTCAATTGCTGATTGATAAAGCCCAGGATAATGCAATTGTGGTGCGGCTAAAGGGTGGCGATCCGTTTATTTTTGGTCGCGGTGGCGAAGAGATGGCAGAATTAGTCAAAGCTGGAATATCAACGGAAGTTGTGCCAGGTGTCACATCGGGGATTGCAGCAGCAGCTTATGCAGGTATTCCTTTGACTCATCGGCTGTATAGTTCGTCAGTGACATTTGTTACTGGTCACGAAGCTGCGGGTAAATATAGACCGATAGTAAATTGGAGTGCGATCGCTCACGGTTCCGAAACAATTGTGATTTATATGGGTATTCACAATCTACCTTGCATTGTAGAACAATTAAGTGCAGCTGGGTTGAACTTAGAAACGCCAATTGCTTTGGTGCGCTGGGGAACACGGCCAGAACAAGAAGAATTGATTGGAACCTTAAAGACAATTGTTGAGCAGGTAGAGCAAACTGGGTTTAGTGCGCCGGCGATCGCAGTAATTGGACAAGTAGTAAATATGCACAGTATTTTATCTGGATGTCGTCCGATGTAAAGAGGTAGGCTTGTCGCCTATGTCACAGAAGTTCAGATAATAAAGCCCTCATGTAGAGACGTGATAATGACTGAAGCTTAAATCAGCGAATGTCTTGATAAAACTGCTTAAGATAGTTTGCGTCAACGCCAATTCCCCACAGAATCCCGATGTAGAGATAAATTGCCGTTGCTTTCCAGCTACCCCATTTTATCACCCGGCGATCGCAGGTTTGAACAGTGCGGTTCACCAGAAAAATACGCCCCTTTTTTACCAATTTCAGACATAAATCTCCATCTTCCATAATTGGTAATGACTCATCAAACCCGCCGCAATCCCAAAAGTCTGTCCGACGACAGAACATTACCTGATCCCCAAATAAAAGGCGTAATCCTTTAAAAAACAAGTGAGGTTTAAATAGCAGTGGTGCATAGTAAGTTTTTAGATAATTATGTAGGGAAATGCCCCAGCGAGTTGTTTGAGATCCTGCCATCAGGGAAATAAATGCCCCACAAGTAATTGTTGGATTTGCTAGGGTTTGTTCTATCAAGGTTATTAAATCATTCGGTACCAAAGTATCTGCATGGAGAAAACAAAGGATGTCTCCGGTTGCGCTTAACGCCCCATAGTTCATCTGAATAGAACGCCCAGTCCGATCGCAACAAAGAAGTTGTACATTTAACATTTTATTAAATGAGCCAACGCCAATTTCTTGCTTGACGATCGCTACTGTCTCATCTTCGCTACCACCATCTACAATTATTACCTCCCTGGCAGGTGGATTAAGTAAAGTCAGTTGGCGCAATGTACGCTCTAAGTTGGTTGCTTCATTTAAAGTAGGAATGATAATCGAAACTTGAGACATACCGATTTAATAGTTTTATCGTTTTCAGTTTGGTGCAGTTGCTCAGGCGATCGCATCGCATCTATAATTTCCTCCAGGCTTGCTGTGTCTGTAGAAGTATGTCCGTAGTAGCATTTTTAATTCCGCGTACACCATAGCAAAATAGCTATGCAGTCAGAAATAACGCAAAGGCTGATTTTACAAGCTTTTTTCCCTCCCTCTTCTGGCATTGGTGACTAAAATCACCCATTTAGGTGAAGACATATAATACCTATCATGAAGTAAGATTAAGCAATTATGAACGAATTTATGCCTCAAGTTGTTAGTTTACTAATGAAAATTTAAGCCAAGAATTTTAAAAACCACGTATTTCTGAGCCACTGCGTTATGGGGGTTCCCCAGGTTAAAGCAAGTGTCCTCTAACTAAAGGCTGCTTCCACAAAGCAAGATTCATAGGCTTTTTATATATGGCTACGCACATAGAAATTCCAGTTATTGGCAAAGTTAAGTATCCATTCCGTTGGCTGATGGGACTGATAGCAGGGAGTGTCTTGGTTGTTGGGACAGTAACAACCTATACCCTGGTGAATCGAGGAACAAATAAAGAAGATATTGCTCGATTAACTACCCCGGTTGCAGCGAAAAACGTGACGCTGCGGATTACAGCTAGTGGCAAAGTAGTGCCAGTTAAAAGCGTAAATATTAGTCCGAAAAATCCTGGAGTGTTGTCGCAATTATATGTAGAACAAGGCGATCGCATTAAACAAGGGCAAATTCTCGCCCGTATGGATAGTGCGAGCATTGAAGCCCAAAAAAGTCAGTACCGTGCTAATTTAGCGCAAAGTCAAGCACAGTTAGCTGAAGCCCTTGCTGGTAGTCGTCCTCAAGAAATTGCTCAAGGGAGAGCCCGGTTAGCACAATCTCAAGCTCAGTTAGCCGCAGCTCGGTTTGGTAATCGTCCCCAAGAAATTGCCCAATCTCAATCGCAAGTCGATGCGGCTCAAGCAAAGGTGAATTACACCAGTGAACAGGTAAAGCGTTACCAATACTTATATAAAGAGGGAGCAGAGAATAAACAATTACTCGATCAAGCCGTCAGCGAAGACAAGAGTGCTAGAGCCAATTTAGAAGAAGCTAAAAAACGATTTTCGTTAGTCAAAAGTGGCACTCGGACTGAGGAAATCGACCAACGTCAAGCGGCTGTTAACGAAGCACGGGCAGCATTAATACTGTTGCAAGATGGCACCCGTTCTGAAGAAATTGCCCAGCGCCAAGCCGCTGTTGCATCTGCTGAGGCGCAATTGCAGGGTGTACAAGTGCAGTTGGATGAGGCGATTATTCGCGCTCCTCTTTCGGGAATTGTGACGCAAAAGTATGCCGAACCAGGCGCGTTTGTCACACCCACAACTTCTGCTTCTGCTAGTGCCTCGGCAACTTCCAGTTCAATTGTCGCCGTAGCTCGTGGTTTAGAAGTATTAGCTCAAGTTCCCGAAGCTGATATTGGCAGAATTAAACCGGGACAGCAGGTGGAAATTGTCGCCGATGCCTATCCTGATCAAGTTTTTAAAGGTCATGTACGCTTGATTGCTCCAGAAGCAGTGGTAGAACAAGGTGTAACATCCTTCCAGGTGCGGGTTACTCTCGATACTGGCATAGATAAACTGCGTTCTGGCTTAAATGTGGATCTGACTTTTTTGGGCGATCGCGTCAATAATGCCTTGGTATTACCAACGGTGTCAATCGTCACCGAAAAGGGCAAAACTGGCGTACTTGTACCAGATGAAAATAATAAACCCCAATTCCGCGAAGTTACCGTTGGGGCGCAAATCCAAAACCAAACTCAGATTTTAGAGGGAGTTAAAGAAGGCGATCGCATTTTTGTTAACCCACCCAAAGATTACAAAATCGAGAAGGCTAAAGAAAAAACTAATTCGTAATGACGCTTACGGATTTGCTACCGCTACGTGTAACCACCTACAATTAATAAAAGTGAAAAACTAATATTTATCATTGTAAATTGGGAAGTTTTATCAGTGAGCCAGAATCCAGTCACCAATTGGTTTGAACTTGCACGTTATCTTATCACTACCAACCGAGGAATAAGGCTGATAGGATTCTTAATTATTGTAATTGCAGCCGTTTTGTTGCTAATTATCCAGGTGATACGTCCCGCTCAAATTGAGATAACAACGAATGCTGGGACGATCGCCATTAAGACGGGGAGTACGCAGAATGCGGTTTTAATGCTAAGTGCTGCCGGGGAGGATAGTTCCCCCTGGGTCGGAACAGGAATTGAGGTTAAAAATGGTGATGAAGTCAAAATCGAAGCTAGTGGGCGTGTACATACTGCAATGGCGAAGCTAATTATTATAGCACAAACTGACAGGAAAATTGAGCCATCCTGGGTTGGCCCACAAGGTTCTACACTTAGCGCAGAAAACGATTGGGATAGTAAGCGGAACGAGGCTAAACTCATGCCTAATGGAAAGGGTGCTCACTACGGCTACGGAATGTTGTTAGCTGCTGTTCGGAATCCCAAAAACGAAGTGGTCGATTTGGAACCAGTCGGTAATAAGTATAATTTTACTGTAAAAACAGACGGTGAGTTGGTTCTCGCAGTCAACGATATTATTTTAGACAGCAAGGCAAAAGATATATACGTTTTACCATTCGACGATAACAATCTTGGGTACTATTACTCAAAAGCCAAGGAGGAAGCTACCTTGAAGGGAGAAAATGTTGATTCTTGGTCTCAGAGTCAACTAGATAAAAAAGCTAGGGAACAATATCAAAAACGATTGAATAGTTGGAAAAAAATCGACGAACAGAATAACTGGATGGTCTGGTATAAGGATAACATTGGTGGCTTCTCCGTTGCTATAACTGTCAACTAAGACATAATTGCAGGTCGCTACAGCTACGCTAACGTAATTCGTAATTATTAAAACATGAATTTTTTAGAAAGTGTCCAAATGGCGGGGAAAACCCTACTATCAAATAAGCTGCGTAGCGCCCTTACTATGTTGGGTATAGTTATTGGTAACGCCTCCGTGATTGCAATGATTGGTATTGGCGAAGGTGGACAAAAGTACGTTAATAAACAGCTAGAATCATTAGGGCCAAATGTGCTGTTTGTGATTCCAGGTAATCGAGAAACTCAGCGTATCTCCTTTGAAGTACCAAGAACTCTGGTGTTACAAGATGCCGATGCGATCGCCTCTCAGGTGCCAACAGTAGTAGGAGTTGCACCAGAGTTAAACAGAAGACGGGTAGTTACATACCGTAACAAAAACACCGATGTTAACATCATTGGTACAACTCCTAGTTTTCTATCAGTGCGGGAATTTGAAACTGCTAAAGGCCGGTTTTTCAGCGAGGTAGATATCAAGCGAAGTAACCAAGTTATTGTATTAGGTGCAGACTTAGCAGAAAAACTATTCGGTAACAGTAACGCCGTCGGTCAGCAATTGCGAGTTGGAAATACCAGCTTTCAAGTGATTGGGACATTAATAGCCAAAGGTTCTAGCGTTGGTGCAGATTATGATGAAGCTGCTCTCATACCGATCACAACTTCAGCAAATCGACTTGTGGGAAAGAATTCTCCTTATGGTATTGCCTTAGATTATCTCGTCGCCGCCGCTCGTGATTCCGAGAGTGTGGATGCAGCAGAATTTCAAATTACTAATTTGCTGCGTCTACGGCACAAAATTAATGGTGAAGATGACTTTACTATCCGCACCCAGAAAGATGCTTTGCAAACAGTCGGTCAAATCACAGGTGCATTGACAATTATGCTAGCAGCGATCGCTGGCATATCGCTGTTTGTCGGCGGCATTGGCATCATGAATATTATGCTTGTCTCCGTCACCGAACGCACCCAAGAAATCGGATTGCGGAAAGCGATCGGGGCAACTGAGCAGGATATTTTACTACAATTCATCATTGAGGCAGTAATAGTTTCAGCAGCCGGTGGTCTAGTTGGGACTGCGGTTGGTATCAGTGGTATTTTGTTAGTGGGAGCCTTGACTCCCTTAGAAGCCAGTCTTTCTCCTGTAGCAATTAGTATGGCTGTTGGTGTTTCTGGCGGTATTGGTTTATTCTTTGGCGTTGTTCCAGCACGTCGCGCTGCTAAACTCGATCCGATTGTTGCGCTCAGAAGTGCTTAGTGATGAAAACTTGGCAAGGCGTAGGCGTAGCTTAGGAATGTGGATTAAATAAAGTGCAAAAGTAGGGTGTGTTAGCGGAGCGTAACGCACCATTCCAAGTTAAATAAGAATTGCACGTTATTAAATTTGCATTCCTTAATCCCCTAAATTGATTTGAGATGGGGAGATATTTACTAAGTAATTCACTAGACCTCTTGCATAAATATTTTTTTGCCTCACGCAAAGGCGCAAAGACGCAAAGAAGAGCAAGAAAACAAAGACTTTTGCAAGAAGTCTACTAAATCACTTTGACTGGAGAAATCCAACAGCGCCTTAGCTAACTCTTCTAGTTGAGTGATTGATAAGGTGCGAATCTGCTGTTCTATTTCAGGCTCAATTGCACCAAACCGACGTGTCAAAAGACGTAGAATCAATTGTAGTGCCTCCTGTTTCTTTGCTTGGATATCTGAGGTTTCAGATCCAAGTAACCATCTGGCAAAATCGGCGGGGTACTTTTCGGCAAGGTATTTGCAGGTGTTATCGTAACTCAAGGGCGTAGACGCTTTGCGGCTTGCCGTTAGGCATCGCTAACTAAGTG
>JBBSCU010000091.1:0-17687 GCA_038249935.1 Chroococcales cyanobacterium | reverse complement strand
CTAACCTATGAGGTATTGAGCGATCGCAGCAATCATATTGCCCTTCAATTTGGGATTGTGTTTCAAATTCCAGAGAATCTAAGACCTACGTTTCTAGAACGAGGATATACATTACCACGATATAACGGAGATGAGTCTTTTAAACTGCCAATTCCAGCTACATTTTTAGCTGATCAAGATGGTCGAATTGTCTATGCTTTTGTTGATCCAGATCACACTAAACGGCTAGACCCCATTGAAATTGTCAGTATCCTCCGAAATATTCCTAGTGTTAGCAGAAGCTAGAAATACTAATTTGCAATTCCTACCTTTTTTCTTAGACTCTCAGATAATACTCAGAGTTATAGCAATCCGGTTCGGTTAAGCTCAAAAAATAAAAATGTGTAGGTTGGGTTGAGGAACGAAACCCAACATTTTGCGGCGTTTGTTGGGTTTCGCAAAGCCTCAACCCAACCTACAATATTCTTAACCGAACCGTATTGGGAGTTATAGAACTCATATTTGATTTTTGAAATATGCGTAGGGTGCGTTATACCTTTGGCTAACGCACCATCTGAAGGCTAATGTTTAACTTTAACTGGATTAGGGGGATATTAATAGCCAAATGTCACAAATCCCCCTAATTCTTGTACATATTAGGAAAGTTTGCTTGGAGCTTAACCAACTTCGGCAAGTCATTCACAACCACATAGGGATTATTGGGATAATGTTCAATGTAATTCTGATGATCTTCCCCAGCCGGATAAAAACCTTTTAAGGGAGCTAGTTCAGTCACAATCTGCTTTTGAAAGACCTGCGCTTTGTTGAGTTGATTAATATAATCTTGCGCGGTCTGCTTTTGCTCATCGTTAGCAAAAAAGATCACCGAACGATATTGCTTACCTGAGTCTGGACCTTGCCGATTCAACTGTGTCGGGTCATGCCCCACCAAAAAGTAAATCTTCAACAGTTGATTATATGATATCTGCGATGGATCATAAGTGATTTGCACTGATTCAGCGTGATTGGTAAATCCAGAACTAACAAGTGCGTAGTCTGCGGTTCTTGCATCGCCACCCGAAAAGCCAGAAACAACATCAGAAACACCTTTGATATGCTCAAAAACCCCTTCCATTCCCCAATAGCATCCTCCACCAAAAATCGCCGTCTGTTTTCCTTTGGGTGTAGAAGTTGAAATATCTGCCGCCGGAGCGGGAAGCATCACACGGGATGCACCGTATACGAGTACAACAGTAAGCAAAATGATAGACAAGTTGCGTACTAAAGAGCGGAAGAAAGTAAAGTTGCGAGTTGACATTGGGTTTGAATTCCTCTAGTTATTGAATCGTGCGTAGTCTGAGATTATTTTGTGGTCGGCAACTAAATTAATTGTTTTACGAGCAACATAGCTGTTGTAAAAATGCACTTTTCACTCATTAATTGTTGTTATAATTATTCCCGCAAAGCATATCCCACACCACGCACTGTATGAACCAAACGTTTCTCTTTATTTTCCTCTAGTTTGAGTCGCAGATAACGAATATAAACTTCAATAATATTAGAATCACCCATAAAGTCGTAACCCCAAACTTTTTCAAGAATCTGGTTTCTAGTAAATACCTGACGGGGATGTGAAAGGAGATACTCTAATAAGTCAAACTCTTTTGCTGTTAACTCAATGCTTCGTTTATTCCGAAACACTTCACGAGTGCGGCGGTTTAAGCTTAAGTCTTCAAACTGCAATAAATCCTCGTCTGTTTCTTGGGTGCGGCGGAGATGAGCGCGAATTCTAGCTAGCAGTTCCTCAATGCTGAAAGGCTTAACTACATAATCATCGGCTCCTGCATCTAATCCGGCGACGCGATCGCTCACTTCATCTTTTGCTGTCAACAAAATTACTGGTACTGTACTACCCGTTGCTCGCAAACGGCGACAAATTTCCAAACCTGTCAGCCCTGGTAGCATCCAATCCAGAATCGCCAAATCTGGTGATGAGTCTCGCGCCAAGGTTAAACCAGCGATGCCATCATGGGCTACACTTACTTGATATCCTTCGCTACTAAGTTCTAATTCGACAAATCGCGCCAGTTTGACTTCATCTTCCACCAAAAGGATATGTGCTGTCATAAGATTGTTTGCATATAATTTAACTCTAATATAGACGAGTGACAGAAAAATGAGTTTTACCTGAATAGAGTTAGACCTTTTGCTTAGAAAACTGTAATCCTATATACAAAGATTTTTTCTGTTATCTTGCTAGCAAAAGTTTTATAAGAATATTAGTTTTGAAATCTCAGAAGACTTTAATTTATGAGTCAGCTTATTCTTCTATTCATGTACGAGTCTATTAATTACAGGTTTTTGATTCACCCAAAAATGAGTATTTCATCATGAAAGGTTTAGTTTTTGGTAGTTTATCTGCTTTAATACTCACTACATTTGTAAAGGATCACCGTCTATTTTCACAAATCACATAGGACTGCTATATGTGGGTAAGGTGATTGTAAACATACTTCCTTTCTCTAACTTGGATTGCACGCATACACTACCACCCATACCCTCTACAAGTGTCTTGACAATCGATAAACCTAAACCACAACCCCCAGTAGCATGAGAGCGGGATTCATCTACGCGGTAAAATCTCTCAAAGATCCTTGCTTGGTGTTGCAAAGGAATGCCATGACCTTTGTCACAAACTTGAATAATTGCCTTGTCTTGAAACTGGTTTAACTTAAAAACTATGGGTGTATTAGCTTCAGAATATTTAACAGCATTATCAATCAAATTTAATAATACTTGTTTGAGGCGACTGTAGTCTACTTTTACCTCAATTGGATAAACTTTTGACTCGATTGTAATTGTGCGATCGCTATACTTTTCTGTCATCATTACAATTTCTTCAATCAAGTCATTCAGCACATAAGATTTCATTTGAAAGTATAAGTGACCACTATCTGCTCGTGCTAAATCAAGTAAATCTTGCAGGAGGCGAATAGTCCGTTCAGCTTCCGATGCAGCAGTTTCTAAAGCTTCTTGTTGGGTTTGGGTTAAATTATTCTGCCTTCGCAACACGCTTTGCAAATAACCATGTACTATCGTTAATGGTGTGCGTAATTCATGAGAAACATTACTCACAAATTGTCGTTCTTGCTCCCAAGATTGAGAAAGGCGCAATAATAACATGGTTAAGGTTTGAGCTAATTCTTTAACTTCGCTAGGCGCATTATCAAGATATAGCTGCGCTTGTCCTAAATCTTCAGCAGAAATCACAGAAGTCATTTGATTTAGCTGGCGCAGAGGTTGCAAAGAATGCTTGATATAAAATGCGATCGCACCTGTTAAAACAATAATTGCCAAAATACTCGTAATACCTAAACTCTGCACCAATGTCACAAACATTTTCTGTTCACGCGTAATATCCTTTACTACAAATAACACACCCAGTAGCTTACCCTGCACTTGTACAGAACTACCACATAAAACAAAGTAGCTTTGATCTACTTTGTAAATGTGTGGTTTAATCGGCATCTGAGTCAGGGACATTAACTCAGTAACCGTCGGATTAGATAATGAATCAAAACTGGCAGACTTGATTAAAATTTTATTATCAGGACTTTTTAACCATAATAATGTGTTGGTATTTGCTAAGTTGTTAATAGCCTTTTGCAATCCCGCTTCACGTTGCATCATTTCGCTATAAAGTTGCATATCTCGCGGCGCACGCTTGGCGATTTGTTCTATATTATATTTATGACTATCTACTAAAATTTGCTGCATTGTCCAACTAATCGATGTAGCGAGGCTACCTAATACCAAAGCTGAAAATGTAGCAATGCCAATCGTGAGGCGTGACTGTAATGAAAATGGGTCTATATTTATCCAAACTTTTATGATTTGCTTCACGTTCTGGTTGTGTTTTAGGTCTTGAATAAGGCTTTACCAATAAAATCAGACTGCTAAATATAAAGTTGTTGTCAACCGCTACATCTTTAGTTATAGCTGATTTGAACTTACCTTGATTACATAACCAGGGCTATTTCATTCTCATCTAGCCCGCCTCAGAATTCATTCTGAGTCTAATAGCGAAAGTCGTCTAAAGACGACTGAGACTCATGTTATAGTCCGTTAAAACGGACTTTAGCTATAAGAAAAGGAACTTTAGTTTTGGGCGGTTTATGCTTAGAATGAAATAGCCCTGATTACATACCTACTATGAAAAGATTGCTAAATATTTTTATTTTCTCACCTTATTGACTCTGCAAATCTTTCCATCCTAATAATCTAAATGTATTTGCTAGTAATTAAATTAATTTAAGCTGAGAATTTCCTTAGAATTTATACTACTGAATGACTAGGCGTAAATTGTTGAAGATATTTGGTTCTTCGGTTATTTTTATGGAAAATCTGCTTCAAAATCATTGAAAGCCTTACCCTATAAGCATTTCATTCAAAACAGTACCATAACTCTTTATAACCCTTACCCCGCAAGGGTTTTGTTACAATCAATCCTCAATCACCATAAAAGGGACGCAAGAGCCAGATATTCTTCCAGTCTGAACCCAAGTCACACCAATCATACTATTAAAATCTTGCAAAAACTAGGTCTGTAGATTAGTTTACATTTTGCTCTAGATGATTATTCAAAACTTGAAAGTGAACACCAACTATGAGATAAGCACTTATTACTATTTCCTCCAGTTCTATATTTGGGAATAGTCAGTTACCCGAAAATAAAGCGATTCTAATTGATTTTTACTTTGTTTAAGAAAGCAGCTTTGGTAGAATTTAGTAGTATTATCAAACTAGAAAATCTCAAAAAGCTGGTTCTAGACTGGCTTTAACCTTAAATTAATACCAATGAACACTGCTATACCCCCCTGCGTATGAGATGCATTGCACACAATTGAAAACAGCTATAACATCAGCTTCAGAGATGACATTAGCTGTATAAATGTGTAAAGTAGGTTAGAGTCAATCACTATTTTAATCTTGGACGCATCTATCTATGGTTATAAAAAATAAACGTCTTTTGCTGCTAGTTGTCTCCTGTAGTATAACTGGTGTAATTTTAGGAGGTACTGCCAGTTGGGCAGAAAGTAGTCTCTGCTTGCAAGATAGCCAAGTTACAAGTGAGTGTTTAACCCAAGACCCAATCCAAAAAACTATCCAAGGTATGAGTACCGGATTGTTAGCTGGGGCTGGGGCTGCTTGCGGTGCAGTATGGCAGTTACGGTACAAAGATTAAGCTTATGTATGTCCAAATTACACATCTTGTCAGTCGTTAAGATTGTGATTCGTCCTTTGTCATTTGTATTTACACAAGACAAAGGACAAACCTTACGGGTAAGTATGCAATGTTTATTTGCCTAACAGCTTAAAAGCGATAGTTGCGATCGCGTACCCACATACTAACTGGTACTGCTTTACCCTGGGGATCAACTTTTACCTTGACTACTATGGGTGGTAATTGTCCTCTTCTGGCACGTTGGGCTTGCAAGTCGTTCCTAATCTGCTGCCGTTGATTTTCTGGGATATAATATGTTTCTAAACCGTAGTTGACGGAACCATCCTGATAAACACCTTTTAAAGCTACCTGATTGGCTCTAAGAGTTCTGGGGCGATCGCTACTGACTCGCAAAGGTCTCCAAGCTCTAGGAACACCGCGGCCTGAGGATAGCTGCTCTTGTAAAATTACGTACACGTTGGTTCCTTCAGGTAATCGTCTCCCACTTCCGCGACCTTTGCTGACTATGGTTTGCCAACCAGCTAGTCTGCTCAAATTTGCGGTACGGGATATATTATAATCTAACGCTAGAGTATTACCTTCCAGCACATCGTTAGGGTTTACAGGTACGGTTTGCAAAATCACCGTTTTGCCCGTCATGTCTGTGTAAAGCGCTTGGGCTGGTACTGCCATAATTAACCCTGTTTGCATTGCCAAGGGTACTAGTAACCGCCATAAAGGTAAGGGCTTATTCGATTTTTGTTCAGTAGCAATCAAGTAATCCCGAAAAGTCACCTTATTGGAGAATTCGGCTTCGGGAGACAAGGGTTTATTTTTAGATTCAGAAGAGCTATTAGTCATAATGCGTAGTCCTAAAAAGCAGAGGTTTGAAGAGGTTAAAAGTAACGAGATTAGGACTGACGCAGAGAAACTTTAAAAACTTTGACGCACAGAGATTTTGCTGATGAGTAGATTTTAGAAGTAGTTATCAAAATTCTGAATTCTGAATTTTAGATTTTTCCTTTAATCCAAATCTAACTCCTGAATTCTGACTCCTGAATTCTGATTCCTGAATTCTGACCGGAGGCGGAGCGTCTCCGGCTCCGCTCCTGATTTTGCACTACTTCTTACTTGCAGAGCCAAAAGCACCAGGTACGCGGCGTTCAAACCAAAGTCCAGCGCTAATTAAAGCAGAACCGCACAAGACAAAGACCAATGACTTAAAAAGTAAGTCTGTATCATACTCTTGCACCCGACTGACAATTTGCAGTGTTATTAACAACATACCGCCCCAAAAGGAACTTCTGTTGCTTAATTTCAATCCTTCTTGAATTAGTCCCCAGGCTAATGTTGCTAGAAGTACATTGAAAATAAAAATGCCAAGTTCATCAATCCGGCTGATAGTTTGATGCCAAAAAGGTACTAAGGTAATGAAGACAAGAAAGGTACTAATGACAGCAGTCGTGAAAATCACTTCGCGGCGTGGAGGATTATTTCTTTGACGCAGTAGAAACAACCATTGCAATACCGCCAAGCCGCTGAGAATTCCTAAATCGATGATCGGCAGAGACTCAAATAAGTTTATCAAAGTCGTTGGCTGATTATAATCATAATCTGGAGATTCCCAGACCCAACGAAAAGATAGGACATAAAAGACGATGCCAAAGCTCACCAATGCTAAATTACGGGCAAGAGATTGAAACAATCTGTAATTTATGGTTGGGAAGAGCAGGTCATCATAACTCCAGAATAAAGCAGGTGGGAGCGCAAAAGCAAAAGATGCCACCCAAGGAGCTATATCAGCATAATTCAGCAGTGGCAGGGGATTGAGATTGGCTTGTAGGGAACTAGCAAAGACAAAGGCTGCTAGACCAAAAATCCAACGCGATCGACAGATGTAGGCTAAGGGTACAAACAGCAGCCATGCCAACAAAGGCATATGCTGCACTACCAGTCGTGACCAAGTTAACTCACCTGAAGAGTACCATAAGTCTTCTAGTCCCGTCCAGTACCCGATTTCAACAAGGACAATTGACAGAATTCCTAAAGAATTGAATGACAGACTGTACGCCATCACCACAACACCCAACCCCCAGGCGAGAAAAAGTTGGGAAATTGAACCGGCAATGTTGAACATCTGGGCTATCAGCAGTAAATTTGCACCTAAAATAAAAGCGCTTAAAATTAGCAATCCCTCTCCCAGTGAGCGTTTGCTTTGTTGCAACTTCTTCCCTTCCGGTTGTCTCCAGGTGTAAAAACCAGTGATAGCGATCGCTAAAAACAAACTTATCAGTAGAATAAACTTGATTTCTCGTGATCCTCCTTGCCAGTTTCCGGCGATAAAAGTAATTATGCCTAAGCATAAAAGTATGCCCCCTACACCAATGGCGATCGCTTTATTGCGATCGCGTGCAGCAGCTTCCAGGTTTTTAAATTGATAACGCTCTGCTATTTGCTCATACTGCGAAGAACTAATGAATCCTTCATCTATCCATAATTGTGCTTCTTTGCGTAATTTTTGCTGAAAATCATCTAAGAACATGACTTTCTCCGGTGCAATGGGGTGGCTTGGCTATTGCGATCGCAATGGCGGTCATTATATTTTGAGTATGAAGCCAAAAGCCTTAGTTACGTTGTTCTTGTGTAACAGTTTGATTTGTATTCTAATACAACCGATTAATTCGTAATTCGTAATTAAGAAAGATTCTGACTACTGAATTCTGACTTCTGAATTCTTCTTCAAATTATTTATGTATACAGATGGAAAAACCTTCTAATTTATTACTTAAAGTCTCGCGGCGTTTATTTACTAATCTAGATGACCAAGAAAAATTTATCCAGGCTTTAATGAAACCTGAGCCTTTTTTACCTAGTATTCTTTGGTGTCAAGAAAAGCCAGAGATTTCACCTTTTGTAGTGGAAACACCAACTCATTGGCAACCACAATTTATAGACCGTTTATACCTGGGAGAAAAACCCGGTAAGCATCCCTTACATGAGAAAGGATATTTCTATTGTTTAGATTTTTCTTCGGTGTTTGCGGCTACTACTTTGTTAGCTATTCCTCAGTCAGTGCCTTTAGTTTTTGATATGTGTGCTGCACCCGGAGGTAAAAGTATTTTTGCTTGGAAAGCTTTGCAACCTGACTTACTCATCAGTAATGAAGTAATTGGCAAACGTCTGGGAATGCTAATTTCTAATCTGAAACGTTGCCAGATTAACCCTAGTGCAGTGGTTAATAGAGATTCGAGTATATTTGCCCAAATGTCACCATCTTCTAGCAATCTAGTGATAGTAGATGCTCCTTGTACTGGACAATCTTTACTTGCTAAAGGTGAAAAAGCACCCGGCTGTTTTCACCCAACTGCTATTAATAAGAGTGCAAATCGGCAAAAGCGTATTATAGCTAACTCTGCTAAACTTGTGTCATCACAAGGCTATCTTGCTTATATGACTTGTACATATTCACCAGAAGAAAATGAGCAAGTTTGTGAATGGTTTTTAGAACGTTTTCCGCAGTTTCAGGCAATAGAAATTAGTAATTTAGCAAAATATCAGTCCCATTTAACTACGATGCCTTGTTATCGAATGTTTCCTCAAGATAGGTTAGGTGCTGGTGCGTTTACAGTATTATTTAAAAATACTAATGAGGATGATCATCAAGAAGTAGATTTAAATACAATATCTTCGTTGTATATCTACCAGAATTTGAAATATTCAAGTTAATTATATTAAGAGCAAGTATTTTGGCTTCAAACCAAGCCAATACTCGTAAATTAGCGAAGGTATTTTTTAATCAAAAATTACCTAATACCGAAACTGCAACCGCTATAGCAGTTCTCGTTTACGTGAGATACACCCGTAGGGGCACGGCATGCCGTGCCCTTACACCTTGGGATATAACGTTGTACCGCATCTGAATGGGAACCGCTATAACGGGTCAAAACTGTTCAATTATTCCGCCACCTAGCACTTTTTCACCGTCGTACCACACCGCAGCTTGTCCGGGGGTGATGCTGATTTGGGGTTCATCAAACACCAAACGCACACGGGAGTTTTCCAACGGAATCACCGTCACTGGTGTAGGAGTTGAACGATAGCGAATTTGCACTTCGGCATGAATTGGTGTAGATGGTTCGGCAATAGAAACCCAGTTTACTCGCCCTACATTGCATTCTGGTTGCGTTACCTTTGTGCGATCGCCTACGATCACTTTATTATTGACTGCATCTAATTGAATCACATACAGCGGCTCGGCAGCAGCAATCCCCAAGCCTTTGCGCTGTCCAATGGTGTAGTGATGGATACCATCATGCTGTCCCAAGATTTTGCCTGTGACATCTACAATATCTCCTGTTTTGGGAGCTAAATATTTATCTAAAAATGCCCGCATAGAACCGTTACTTTCCACTAAGCACAAGTCTTGACTTTCTGGCTTATCAGCAGTTTTTAGTCCGTATTCCGTAGCGATGCGGCGGGTGTCAGTTTTTTCCAGTTCGCCCAAGGGGAATATAGTTGCTGCAAGTAAATCTTGAGGCAAATCATAGAGGAAGTATGACTGATCTTTGTTGCGGTCAACAGCTCTTAATAATTGGTAACGTCCGGTTGCTTCGTTATAGCTAATGCGGGCATAATGACCAGTGGCGATGCGATCGCATCCCAATTCTTCACGAGCATACTGCACCATTGGCCCAAACTTCACCGTTTTATTGCACTGGGAGCAAGGTAAAGGCGTGATTCCAGCACTGTAACCTGTCACCAGGTAATCGACAATATGCGTCTGAAAAAGATCCCGAATATCCACAACCTGATGGGGAACGCCTAGTTGTTCACAGATATCAGCCGCGTCGATCATACCTTCAGAACAACATTGACCTTTGCCTTTCATTAGCCAAAGAGTCAAACCAATTACTTCATAGCCCTGATGGTGCAGGATAGCTGCGGCAGTGGAACTGTCAACACCACCAGAAAGACCAACGACGACTTTTTTCATCCAAAGCACGACACCATAGCTGCGCGGTTGTCCAATTGTAGCACACACTCTTTCGTTGCCTTGCTATCAAAGCGCTTCAGTTAATGAAGAATTAAATAGGCGTAGTTCATCTTAGACATCGCAGTTCACTTCCCGATCACCTTCGTCTAAGATTAGTTACAGATGTATTTTTTGCCACGCACGTAAGCTAATTTTACGTTAACACTATATAGTTGCTACAACGGTAAACTAATTAGTTTCTGACGGAAATTGTCTAAAAATATTTTGATTACTTTTTAACTACTATGTCGAGTGCAATACCAAGTCAATTTAACTCATTTCAAATGTTGCCCTTAATAGTGGGAGGATGGTTAGCGCTGATCTCCTACTCCACGCCAGTACAAGCACAAATTCACAACAGCAACCTGCTACTGGCTCAAGAAGCAGGTGAAATTTTACCGCCAATTCCCTTTGGTCAACAGCCACCACAGCTGCAACCCTCTCAACCATTACAAGACAATCAATTTGAGCAGAACTTTCAGCCTTCCCAACCATTACAGGACAATCAATTTGAGCAGAACTTTCAACCCTCTCAACCATTAGAGGACAATCAATTTGAGCAGAACTTTCGACCCTCCCAATCGCCACAATTTAGTCAATATAACCAGAACTTTGAGCGCTACTTAGTTTACGTAGATGGTAGTAATTTCCAGACGTTACAACAAATCCGTCAAATTGAACCCACTGCTTACATTCGGCAGTACCAAGGACGGAATGTAATTCAGTCAGGAGTTTTTAACAGAGTATCTAACGCCCAACAACGGGTTAGTGAGTTACAGTCACGAGGTATTTATAGCGCCCGGATTATCAGTTTTGCTAACGGACAGGAAATAAATCCAGGCAATAGAGGTTTTGTAGGTAATAGAAGTAATCCTACCAGACAAGGCTCTAAGTATTATGTCGCCATTCCCACCACTCCAGAACAGTTACCTGCGATCGCAGCCCAAGTTAGGCAGAATTTAGCCCGATTTAGCCAAGACTTAGGACGATCTGGTGGAGTCATTGAAAGGACGCAACCACGAGGTCCACACGTAGCAGTAGGGCCTTTTTCTGAGCGATTCCAAGCCGAGGAATGGAATAAGTATCTGCGAAATATAGGATACAGTAATGCCAGAGTCTACTACGGGAAGTGAAAAAGTGGGGAGTGGGGAGTAAAATTAAACTCATAACTCATCACTTAGCACTGATGCAAAACAGGCAAGAACAAATTTCGCAATTGGTAGTTACCGCCGGTCAAATGCGCGGTATTGAAGAGCGGATCTTTGCAGCGGGAATGCCTGTAGTTGCTTTGATGGAAAAGGTAGCGGGATTAATTGCCCGTCGAATTCAAGAGATCCCCCCAACTCACGCCAGTCGCTCCACTTGGGGAGACCCCAAGACCGCGCTGGCTCCCCTTAAAAAGGGAGACTATTTTTTTTCAAACACCCCTTTTTTAAGGGGGTCGCCACAGGCGGGGGGATCTCGTGTAGGGATTCTCGCAGGCCCCGGTCATAATGGCGCAGATGCTTTAGTAGTAGCCCGTGAATTACATTTTCGCGGGGATGAAGTTTGGATATACTCTCCTTTTTCTCAGCTTAAAGAATTAACTTCGCAGCACTTACAGTATGCTCAGAGTTTAGGCATCCCAATTTATCAAACAATTGAGCAACTGCCAGATTCCAATTTGTTGATTGATGGGTTATTTGGATTTGGTTTAGAAAGAAACCTTACTGATCCCATAGCTTCTGCAATTAATCAGCTAAATCAATTGTCTGTGCCAATTTATAGTATCGATTTACCTTCAGGTTTACACACCGACACAGGCGAAGTATTGGGAACTGCCATTCGCGCTACTCACACATTTTGCTTGGGTTTATGGAAACTAGCTTTCTTCCAAGATCAGGCGTTGGAATATCTCGGCAAAGCTGAGTTAATCGATTTTGATATTCCTTTAGCTGATGTAGAAGCTGTTATCAAAGATGCACCAAGAATTAAACGTATTACACCAGCAACGGCACTTGCGACTCTACCCCTACCCCGTCCACCTGTTACCCACAAATATAAAGAAGGACATTTACTGCTAATTTGCGGTTCGCGGCGCTATGCTGGCGGGGCAATTTTAACTGGTTTGGGTGCGCGTGCTAGTGGTGTGGGGATGCTTTCAATTGCCGTACCCGAATCCCTGAAATCTCTTTTGGTGTCACACTTACCAGAAGCGCTGATTGTCGGTTGTCCAGAGACAGAAACCGGAGCGATCGCCCACCTACAACTACCAGAAAAAACTGATCTGAGTTCCTTTGATGCGATCGCCTGTGGCCCCGGTTTAACACAAGATGCCACTCCCGTTGTCCAACAGGTTATAGAAAGCGATCGCCCTTTAATTCTCGATGCCGATGGTTTAAATATTTTGGCACAAATGGGAACGATCGCCACATTAAAAAAACGCCAAGCAGTAACCGTACTCACGCCCCACACTGGCGAATTCCAGCGACTTTTTCCCGATGTCACCGATGCTAAACATCACAGGGTGAAAGCAGTACAGCAAGCAGCGGCGCAAAGTGGGGCGGTAGTGCTGTTAAAAGGGGCAAGAACTGCGATCGCAAACCCTCAAGGTGTTGTTTGGATTGTTTCTGAAAGCACACCCGCCTTAGCGCGCGGCGGTAGCGGCGACGTATTAACTGGGCTACTGGGTGGATTATTGGCGCAAGCAACAACTAAACAGATTCCTGTAGAAGATATTGTGGCAACTGCTGCTTGGTGGCATTCGCAAGCGGGTATAATAGCCGCCCAAGAGCGTACCGAATTAGGTGTAGATGCGTTTACATTGACACAATATTTGATGAAATCTCTAATCTAAATAATTAAATGGCTTTTAATCATAGAGCGATCGCCCAGTTTGATAAGATGATTGGCATACTTGGAAAAGTTCATAAGTTGTTCACTTTATGACAACCAAGAAATATATTTACTGGCAAGATGAAGAAATGTGGCTTGGCTATCTAGAGGAGTATCTAGACTATTGGACTCAGGCAGAAACCCAAAACGAATTGAAGGAGAACTTAACTAATATTTACAAAGAATTAACGAGCAGGACAATCCCCAATGTCCGAAGAGTGGCTGAACTTGAGGTATCGTGAAACGACGGGACTTGATCAAAAGTCCTTACAATAGAGAAGGCTACTGACCGTTATTTTCTTCCAATGCTAATTAGCACTGAAACTCTTAAGCAAGATTTGGATCAACTTGACCGCGACCAACTTCAACAAGTTGCTGACTTTATTGCCTTTTTGAAGTTTCGCGGTCAGCATCGTCGCCGGGTTGTCCTCAATCCAACTCAAGGCTCTGAACAAACAGGCGTTCGCCCTGTCATCGTCTTCCAAAACAACATAGTTTCCCAGTTCTCAACTACTATCATTGCCATTCCCCTCACCACCAACCAACGCCGTGCTGCGTTGCCTATATGCTTAACTATTGAGCAGGGCAATGGCGGACTTAGCCAAGACTCTGTTGCTTTATGAATTACCACGACATTATTACGATTGAACCTGGAAAACGCAGTGGTAAACCCTGTATCCGGGGAATGCGAATCACTGTTTATGATATTTTGGAGTATCTTGCGGGCGGTATGACTGAAGCAGAAATCCTAGAGGATTTTTCTGAATTAACTTCCGAAGATATCAAAGCGTGTCTTGCTTTTGCTGCTGATCGTGAGAAGAAGTTATTTGTAGTATCCCTGTGAAACTGCTTCTAGACGAAAATCTGTCTGATCGGATTATTTCACAGATTGTAGATTTGTATCCTGATTCAGTACACGTTAAAACTTTAGGGTTAATTAACACAGACGATGTGCTTATCTGGGAGTACGCTAAAGCAAACGATTTCGTAATTGCTTCCAAAGATTCTGATTTTCATCAGCGCAGTCTTCTCTATGGTCATCCACCCAAATTTATCTATCTCCGTATTGGCAACAGCCCAACTTCTAAAATTGTCCAAATCCTGCGAGATAACTTTGGTATAATCAGCCAATTTGCAGATAGTGAAATAGAAAGTATTTTGGTGTTGGCGTAGGTTGAAAATAATGGATAACAACGGTGTTACATCGGATGGTATACAGATATTGGTTGCGATCGCTCAGTTTGATAAGATGATTGGCATACTTGGAGAAGTTCATAAGTCTTTCACTCTATGACGACCAAGAAATATGTTTACTGGCAAGATGAGGAGATGTGGCTTGGCTCTGTGAATAATTAGATATTATTTAGACATGGAGTTTGAGTGGGATGATTCAAAAGCAACAGCTAATCTAACAAAGCACGGTGTCAGCTTTGAAGAAGTTAACACCGTCTTTGATAATGTACTGGCAGTTATTTTTGATGGTGAAGCTCACTCAGTGAGTCAGAAGCGAGAGATTATTATTGGGCACTCCCGGTATTTGCGATCGCTGCTGCTGTTGCAGCTTTATATTGGTTACGCGATCGCCAACCAGATCCATAGATATAGGAAGACAAAAATTGTGAACGCTTGACACAAAACCCTGAAGGAAGCAAGCTACAGTTGAGGTCTAAATTGTCGTCTGAAAGTGTCTTGATTTTTGAAGATTTATTTTGACTTTTAAATTTAAAAAATGTCCCGTTCTGGATACACACTCCCCGTCTTTGCCTGTGCTGCTGCTATTGCAGCTTTACATTGGTTACGCGATCGCCAATCCCTAAAATTTGCATCTGTAGATTTAATTGAACCCGCTCAAATCGCCGAAATCCCCATTGAACAGGTAGCAGGACTATCTGAGAATACAGCTTTAGCAATTACTCGCAGCGATCCTGGTGATAATCTTGATTTGACTAAAGATACACCGATTTGGGCATTGGTGGAATGGAGAAAAGAGGGTGATGATGCTGTAATTATTAAAGGTGGGGAAGGAATTGGCAGACAGTTGAATGCTGATGACAAGCCAGCTATTTATGCTTATGCTCAAAGGCTGTTGCAAGAGAATTTGCAAGCGCTTTTAGCCCCGGGGGAAAAAATCACGGTAACGATTATTCTACCAGAGGGGCGATCGCTTGCTGTTCGGACTTCAAATTCTGCTTTTGGTGTGGTTGAAGGACTTTCCCTTTTAGGCACAACCGGTATTTCTCAACCTTTGAGTACACCAGATCAACTAGCAGTTTTTCGGGCTGAATTACAAAATAAAGCCAGTCGTTTTGAGAGTTTAGTATTTTGTATCGGCGAAAATGGCCTAGATTTGGCGCGTAAACTAGGTATCAATCCTGAGCAATTGGTCAAAACTGCTAACTGGCTCGGTCCAATGTTGGTAGAAGCTGATGTGCTGGGTGTGAAAGAAATCTTATTATTTGGCTATCACGGTAAGTTGATGAAACTGGCAGGAGGAATTTTTCACACCCATCACTACTTGGCTGATGGCCGCCGGGAAATTTTGGCAGCACATTGTGCGATCGCTGGTTTAAAATCACCAGATATCCAAGTAGTGTTTAACAGTGCTACAGCTGAAGCCGCACTCACATATTTACGATCGCTAGATACTTCTACTGGTAGTGATTGGGTAAATCAAGTTTATAGTGCGATCGCCGAAACTATCGATGTTCGTTCTCAAGAATACATCCAAAGTCATAGCGAGCGCGGCACAGGAGTAACAATCTGTGGCTCTATCCTCTTTGATGGCGATCGCAAAATTATCGTGAAGAGCAAAACTGCTGCTCTGTTAATGGGAAAATTATGTTAATTTATGATGAATAATCGTAAACAATCCAAATAAATAATCTTTTCAGTGGCCACTCTAAGATAAATTTATCGTTCCAATACCATCTCAGACTCAGGGGTTATACAAACGCACTTAAGCTGGCGTTTGTATAGGTTTTCTATACCATTATCAGCATGACCAAGCTGATAAGGCTATGACTATAGACTACAGAGCAACTATCTACCTTACATTTAAACTCCCTGCATCATGAATACAGCGGTGACTCTACTAACCGAACAAGCGCCTCAAACATTTGAACCTTTGAAGCGTCTAGATCGTCAATTAATTGTGATTTTGGACTTCGGCTCTCAATATTCTGAGCTGATTGCCCGTCGCATCCGCGAGACTCAAGTGTACTCTGAAGTTTTGTCCTATCGCACGACTTCTGCACATCTGCGCCAACTCAATCCTAAGGGAATTATCCTCTCTGGTGGGCCGAATTCGGTTTACGGTGATAACGCTCCCCATTGTGACCCAGAAATATGGAATTTGGGAATACCTATTTTGGGTGTTTGCTATGGGATGCAGTTGATGGTAAACCAACTCGGTGGGGAAGTGGCAAAAGCCGAGCGAGGTGAATACGGCAAAGCATTATTATATATTGATGATCCCACAGATTTGCTCACTAACGTCGAAGATGGCACTACCATGTGGATGAGTCATGGAGACTCAGTTATCCAAATGCCACCAAGGTTTGAATTGCTAGCACATACAGAAAATACCCCCTGTGCTGCCATTGCCCACCACGAAAAGAAATTTTACGGTGTCCAGTTCCATCCAGAGGTGGTGCATTCCATTGGCGGCACAGCATTAATCCGCAATTTTGTCTACCACATCTGCGATTGCGAACCCACCTGGACAACAGCAGCTTTTGTTGAAGAAGCAATTCGGGAAATTCGCGCCAGAGTTGGCGAAAAGCGGGTACTGTTGGCACTGTCTGGGGGAGTGGATTCTTCTACGTTGGCCTTTTTGCTGTCTAAAGCGATTGGAGATCAACTGACTTGCGTCTTTATCGATCAAGGCTTTATGCGAAAGTATGAGCCAGAGCGATTGGTCAAGCTGTTTCAAGAGCAGTTTCACATTCCTGTAGAGTATGTTAATGCCCGCGATCGCTTTTTAGCCACAATTACTAATATCACAGATCCTGAAGAAAAACGTCGCCGCATTGGACACGAATTTATCAGCGTCTTTGAGGAAACATCCAAACGCCTCGGTCAGTTTGATTATCTGGCTCAAGGGACTCTTTATCCAGATGTGATCGAATCTGCTGACACCAACGTTGATCCTCAAAGTGGTGAGCGAGTAGCGGTAAAAATTAAGAGTCATCATAATGTTGGCGGTTTGCCCAAAGACCTAAGATTTAAATTGGTGGAACCACTGCGGAAACTATTTAAAGATGAAGTCCGCAAAGTTGGGCGTTCCATTGGTTTACCAGAAGAAATCGTCCAACGGCAACCTTTTCCTGGGCCTGGCTTGGCAATTCGCATCTTAGGCGAAGTCACATCTGAGCGATTAAACATTTTGCGCGATGCCGATTTGATTGTGCGGCAAGAAATTAACCAACGCGGCTTGTACCACCAAGTCTGGCAAGCGTTTGCTGTCTTGCTACCAATTCGTAGTGTTGGCGTTATGGGCGATCAACGTACTTACGCTTACCCGATTGTTTTGCGGATTGTTACTAGTGAAGATGGCATGACTGCGGATTGGGCGAGAGT
>JBBSCU010000090.1:0-17734 GCA_038249935.1 Chroococcales cyanobacterium | reverse complement strand
GAGGTTCAACGACGATGCTCAGAGGTTCAACGACGATGCTCAGAGGTTCAACGACGATGCTCGGAGGTTCAACGACGATGCTCAGAGGTTCAACGACGATGCTCAGAGGTTCAACGACGATGCTCAGAGGTTCAACGACGATGCTCGGAGGTTCAACGACGATGCTCAGAGGTTCAACGACGATGCTCGGAGGTTCAACGACGATGCTCAGAGGTTCAACGACGATGCTCAGAGGTTCAAATTTCAGCATCTAAGGGTGAAACTTTAGCTTTCCAATGTTCAGGTAGTTGAAGATTTTCCGGTAAGATGGTTGTGCGATCGCCTTTTGCCGATTCAATCTGCTCTGTTCAATCGCCTTCGCAAAGCGTTCTGTGATTTGCCTGTCTTGTGCTGCTTCGGCATTTCTTAAAGTAGCTTCAGCACTTTTATCCATAGCTTCCGCACGTTTCGCTGCATAGAAGGCATTGTTCAAGATGCTAAAACTTCACTGAGGATAACAACAGGTAAACTAGAAAGATTATGAAAGCCTTTATCGTTGGTAATAAATTGGTTAGAATTAACAGATAAAGCTGTTGCAGCATGAATAGCATCGGGTGTTTTTAGGTTACTTGTAGCCCGAAGATTCGCAGATTGTCGTAGTATTGATTGACTAATAGGAATTAATTGTACTTGAGATAATAATAGTTCTTCATAGTCTGCTACTAAAGAATTATTACCATTACGCAATGGAACAACTAAAACCTCCATTAATATTAGTTCACTGCTGATGATTTGAATTTCTCCTGCATAAAACTTAGACCATAGTGGTTGCAGAAGAGAGTAATAATCAGGGTTGCCTTAAATGGTATAAATAGCCACCGAAGTATCTATATAAACAGAGCCACTTGTTGGAAGCATTAGCTGTCCCATAATAAACGTTCTTCTTGTAGTTGTCTGTCTATATCCTCAGCAGTTCGAGAGGGGTGTCTCCTACGGCTTTCTTCTATAATGTCTAGTACAGAACGATGTTTTGGCTCAGATTTTTCTGGTAATATCACAAATACATCAACGCTATCGCCGATTTCAGCTTCTGGAATTTCAATTTCTATTTTGTTTCCTGGTAAAACTTTGGTTGTGATACGTAAAGCTGATTGCATGGTTTTTTCCTCAACATTTATTAATACTGTAGGCAAGATTGTTCTCTTCTATATTCTCCTACAAGCCATAGAGGGCGGCAGTACTCTCATCTATTTCTTGTATTTCGGTAAATTAATAAATAATCCAATAAATAAAATTAGAATTATAAACAAATTTCTTGGTGTGTCTGTATTGTTATCAGACATAGCTTTCAGCTTCTTCATCTCCCAAATTGTTACGGAGACTTTTGGTAAAAACTATAGCTTTAAATGAAAACGGTAGAATGCGCCCAAATAACTAATGATGCTGTGATAACTCAACTTGATTGTCGCCAATCTGTCGGTGCTTCTATATAATCAGGTAGGCGAGTAGTGCGATCGCCAAGTGCCTTTCTAATCTGCTGCAACTCTAAGTTTTTAGCTCCCGTTAAAATTGTCCCTTCCAGTTTGACATCACTAAGGTTAGCTTCTAAAAAGTTAGCTCCCATCAGGTTTGCCTCGGTCAAATTAGCTTGATAAAAGGTTGCCCTATGCAGGTTTGCTCCAATAAGGTTTGCCTGATACAAATCAGCTTCCGTTAAACTAGCTTCTGAGAGATTGGCAAAATAGACTTCTGTTTGCTGGAGTTTGGCTGCATTCAAGTTAGCCCCAGAAAGGTTGGCACCATTTAAGTTAGCCCCTGAGAGGTTAGCACCAATCAGCCCCGTTAATTGCAGATTAGCTTTACCCAGTTTTGCTCCTTGCAAGTTAGCTAAAAATAGCTTTGCCCCAGAGAGGTTAGCAATTTTCAAAGTTGCTTGTTGCAAGTTAGCTTTATAGAGATTCGCTCCTTGCAAATCAGCTGCACGCAGACTTGCCCCAGAAAGGTCGGCTGAACGCAAGTTTGCCCCAGAGAGGTTGGCGCGATTCAAATTAGCCCAACAGAGATTGGCTCCACACAAACTAGTTTTTAGCAATCTGGCTTCATAGAGAATAGACCGAACGAGTTTAGCGCCGTTAAGGTCTGCCTCACTCAAGTCCGCTCCACGCAGGTCAGCCCCACTAAGATCAGCACCACGGAGGTCAGCTTGTTGCAGATTAACTCCTAGCAGGTCTGCTCCTCTGATGTCGATATTGCGTAAATCAAGTTTTTGATCTTTTGGGTCTTCGAGTAAATTACGTCTGCCGATGACAGTCAGAGCGGCTTGAATATCGGTGCGGATTCTTGGCACTTCTTCATGGAAATTCTCTTCCAACTGCTGTGTCGGACGCGACCCACCTCTACGCCGACTTGAGTAAACTACTGATGAATATTCTGGCTGTTGCTCTCCTTTTAACTGCTCTTTTGCGGCATTTTCTCGCACAAAAGCAGTAAGAATTTCCATAATTGTCCAGTGTTCTTTAGAAAAATCTTGAGCAACTCTTTCTAAAGCATAAATTGCGCCTGTCCGGGTTTCAACCTTTTCATGCCCAAGCTGGGTAATTGCCCCCATAAAGCGTTCTGCAATCAATCTATCTTGATTGAGTTTGGCATTTTGAATGCCAATTTCGAGGTTTTTCTCAGCTGCGATCGCATTTTTCTGCATCGCCTGGACGCGCTTGGCTGCATAATAAACATTAAACATTGCTGCCGATGCCAGAAAAACTATTGCAGTAGTTGTTAATCCTTGGTTTCTATACTGGATCTTTTCCTGAATTGACAATTCTTTAATACTGGATAATGCAAAGAAAATTACAGTCAATGAGAAGGCAAATATAACTGTTATAGTTATCAACCAATTCAACAAAGCGTCTGTCTTTTTAGAAGACATGGTAAAAATTTTCCTTACAACCTAGAATTATTACTTAGATATTGTGGAAAAATAGTATAGCATTTAGCAGAAAATTATCATAGGTGTCAGAATACCCGCTTAACTAGGGAACGATATCGAATATACTGGTACGTTCCAACGAAAATCAATGAAATGCTGGCGGTATAGTAATTACGAATTACGAATTACGAATTAGAATTTGGCTTCTCTGAGATTTGCTCCATCAAGTATGGCATCATTGAGAATTGCCTCATGCAGATCAGCTAAATATAAGTTTGTGCGATGCAGATTAGCTCCAGAAAGATTAGCCCCCTTGAGGTTAGCTGCACAAAGAATTGCCCCTTTTAGATTGGCTAAATATAAGTTAGCTCCTTCTAAGTTAGCTGCACTGAGGATTGCTCCTTTTAAATTAGCTTCTCTGAGGTTAGCCCCAGAAAGGTTAGCTTGATAGAGATTTGTCTGTTCTAAGTTCGCCCCATTCAGATTTGCTCCTCTCATATCCGTGTAACTCAAGTCAAGTATCGGCTCATTTTCTGAGTCTTTGTTTGCATCTCTTTTAGCGATAACACTAAGGGCTGCTTGAATATCTACACGAACTTTTACTGATGAGTTGCTTATTACTTCCTGTTGGGGTTTATGAGAAGCATTTTCTCGGACAAAAGTAGTCAGAATGTCCATAATTATCCAGTGATACTGAGGATGAATACGGGCAATTTGCTCTAAATCATTAATTACAACCAGACTGGTATCTATTTTGTTATTCTCTAGCTGTTCAATTGCTATTATTAAGCGTTGTTTTGGCAATGGATATTGAGCTTGTTTAACTTTTTTTTGAAAAACATATATCCTCGTAAATATTTTTGATAACTGGATGTTATTTGTTGATAAAATATTTTTCATGGCATGATAAACATTAATAATTACTGTTAACATATCTAATGATTGCAGTAGTATTTAACAATTTAGTTGTGTATGTTATTGTTTCAAGCATGAGCAATAATTGAATATGCTAATGTAACAAAATAGAGAATATAGCTGTTGAGTAAGTAGACATTAGCATATATGCTACCTGCGATACTCAATCATCAGTTGTACTCACTACTCTTCACTCTTCACTGTTAATTAACTCTCATCATGATAATTTTGATTTATATCTAATCAGTGATAAATGTCTAGTAGTATTTAATCGTAAATCTCAGCACTTAAATGCAGTAAAATTTACAGCAACTAGTTAAAGACCTGGTGCTAATTGGTGGCATCACAGCCATACTTTTATCCTAAGAATGTAAAATTTTAAGGTTTCAGATGTAACAGTGAGGTTAGCTTTACAGCACTTCCCGAAGTCATGAGGTACACTATTGATCGAATTATTATTTATCTGTGTTAATAGTCTGTCAAGTTTAAATTGATGGGTAAGAAAGTTCATAGTAAGGACTTCAGTCCTTATTTTCTAAGCACTAAAGTACTTACTACAAACTTTTCATTACTAGCCTGACAGACTACTAATAGCATCCCAAGTATCTGTACCTCATAGCAGCAGGAAGTGCTGTAACAATGGACTGTTCTGGTGTTAACCATTACTTAATGCAGCTACGCTTCAACATATTTAGCTTTTATGGTGCTTTATCTCCTGCCTTTTTTTGAACTCGTCGAACTCGCGTTATTTAAGTGTTTATACTTATTCTATCAGAGCGATGTTTACGATGGGCGTAGCTGCGGCACCCAGACTGAAATTGCAGATTTTTCATGCTTATTTGCATAACTTTGGATACATTACCGCAAATGCGCTGATACTTTAATTTTTCCGCTTCATAAATTCCGCAAAAACACTGTTACGCTAATTTGTACTTCTGATCAAAACTGGAGCATTCAGTTTATCAGGGTACATTTATGACCAACCCTGTAACGACTGTTATCCAAGTAAATCTGGAGATGACTCTAGAGGTAGCTCTTAGGGAGGATAAAGTGTCAAAAGTATTAATTGAAGATGTCTTCCATGATTCAGAAGGGGCAGAAGAAATTACTTTTCCTGCCACAGACAAAGATTTGTTAGTTTTAACAGAAAAATTTTTAAAGTTTGAAATTAGCCCAAAGATTTTCTTGCAAGCTATAGCCATTGCTGATTATGACTGTGCAGCTGCTTTTCGCTACGTTGATAATTATTTAACTATTCCCAAAAAGAAGAATAAGCGTAAGCATAAAAATTTACTTTTGTTCAGGTCTTCGCCTAACTTTGAAAATAATTGAGGTGTATTTTACGAGCTAAGAAGCGGCTTGTGGTAAGGTTTAAAGGAAAAAGTAAGGATTCTCCTTTTTTCTTTAAACCTTACCTTTAACCAACTGAATCGTATTGTGCTATACGTCTAACTAAAAGTTGATAACCTCTCCAGACCGAGCTTTTTTATAGAATACCGAAGCAATTATTTCACCATCTGGTTGATAAAGTACAATCTGCCCACCGGAATTACCCAATTGCATAGAGAGAGGGCTAATTGTCCGCACCATAAACTGTTTTTGCTCATTAGCTGCTAATGTTCCCTCCAGCATCCGTCGCCGACCCGCTTTATCTGCAAGGAACCACCCATCCAAGGCGATTGGTGCGGAGGATATGTTTTTTAGCTCCACCCATTCACCCGATTCTGCTCCTTCTGGATTCGGAAGCGCCGCCACGACAACTACTGAGCCGCCTTGCGTCTCTACATCTTCAATTGGACGCGAGATTGGAGTACTACCAGGCCGTGGCAGAGGCTCAAAGTTTCCACCACCTCGGAATTCGGGATAAAATGACCGGATGTGTCTGCCGCGTTTATTCCTTTGCGTCGTCTCGCGGTAAATTACCAAGTTATAATTTCCTTCTTGGATGGTAACAGCTCGGCGATCGTTCTGAGTCAAATTCTGAACTGACTCGTAGTAGGCTACAGTCCCCAAAGCTAAATCACACTCTGGACTGGTACCAACAAAAAAGCCTCCGCGCTCCTTAAATATCTGAGCAACAGGTTCACCCGCCATGTTGTTCAGCATCCAAGTCATTTGTAGCGTTACTACGTTGGGGTTTTTCACTTCCGACACCGCAGGCAACTTATACTGTGTGCCCAAGAAGTTTACCCGCCCCTTAGCTTCATCTAAATAAAACTTCACCCAGTTGTGATAACCACTGACCTCTCCCCAACCCGGACCACCTCGTAGATTATATTTACCTTCACCAACAAATATATGTTCAAAACCAGAACAGTAGTTGACAACATCAGTTCCGAAGTAATTAGTAAATGGCTCAAACCACACTTTACTTATCTCTTTGCGAAATTCATCTTTTGAGATTGGTTTCCTTAGTCCATTTGTGATGTAATCATAGGCAATCTTCATCGGTTGGGTATCTAGTAACAGGTCAATAAATTTAGTAATTTCATCATTTTCCTGTTGAGTAAAGTCTTCAGGGTCGCGGTAATTTACCAAATAATTGTCGAATAATTCAATCAAAGCTGCATAAGTACCTTTTGCAAAACGCTTATCCTTAACTTTTTCAAAGAGAGGGCGAGTTGCCAAATCTAACCACTTATCTCCTGCTGCCTTCACTTGATGGTCGAGTAAGATATCAGCCTTCGGATCGATCCAATTTCCTTCAGCATCACGTACACTTACGGTAAAGTGGTTAGTATCAGCTTTCCAGATTTGATCGTAAATCGTAGGATCAGCAGACATATTGTTTGTACTCCCTATTTATTGTTTTATTGTGGATATATAAGTCAAGTTAGTGGAAGCTTAATCTCAAGCGCCCACCCTGTAAAACAAGATTGAATTAGTTACAAATCAAAAATTGCGATGATTGGTGCGTGGTCTGAACCTGGTTTTCCGCGTCTTAAGCTAGGGTCATCATTGACAGAGGGTAGTGCATCCATAACATCGATATAGCTGTCCACTTCTGGTAATTTACGCGGCTCACCAGGCAATAGTTCTTGACTAACAAAAATATGGTCTATTAACTCCTTGTTGTTCTGATAAATACGGGAGTAGCGTCTCTGTTCATCAATCAAAGGAGCTAAATTAAATAGCCTTGCATCATCTCCCTTATCTGGCTGATTCAACCCGCGTGTGCCAATCTCGCTGCCACTTGGGCCTTGAAGAATTTGAGTAGTAGCAGCAGATGGTACATCATTTAAATCTCCTAAAATGATTAAACCTTGGTTAGCATTGTTTTCTAATAACTCATTTGCTTTAACACGCAATGCAACTGCTTCTGCTGTTCGCTTTAAAAGTGCTAATCCAGCAACTCTGCTACGTTCATTTTCATCTTTGGGAGCAAATCGGGGACGATTTGTTGTTGAGGGAAAAGTTAATAGCTTAGATTTTAAGTGTGCATTGATGAGATGAATAGAAATATTTGGTTTTGGTCTAACAAGAATTCGGAGAGCGCCTCTACTCATGCGGGTAATTTCAGTCGAATTACCTTCAGTATCTTGACTGAGCAATTTGGAAAAACCACCTTCAGGAAAATCTACTAATTCTTCATGCTCTTCAATCACTAATTTTGAAAGAAAGCCAACGCGAATTCCCCGAATATCTGGGGATGTAGATACATAACTATGTGGGTAGCGTCCCTCTAGCTGGGCTAATAGTTCTTCAAATGCTTGCAGATCACCAACTTCCTGGACAGCTAGCACATCAGGATCAAGATCCAAGATTACATTAGTTAAGCTATTTAGCTTTTGTGTGTATTCTTCTTGCGTTTTGGGACCAAAGCTGTTACCTACAGAGAATAGATTCTCTAAGTTCCAAGTCATGACCTTAAATGTAGCCATACTTGCCCTAAATTATGATAAATGGCTTTTTGTACTGTGCTTATCTGTACAAATTTATCTTAACAGCAAGGTTTATTTTTTATCATTAATCTTTACTAAGTTTTAAAAGTTTATCAAGCTGTTTGTCTAAAAATAACTAACGGTTTTTATTCCTCTCTCTAAATAAAAACCAGAATCCTTTGTTGTCATTAGTTTTTATCAACACCAAGAATCCTTACTCCTGCTTTCTTTCTGCTATCCTGAGTTTGGCCGATCGCGATCGCGGATTATTACTAATCTCTTCTTCTAATGCAATAATCGGCTTTTTTGTCAATACTTTTAACAAAGGTAAATTTCTTAAACCATGCTTCACGGGGCGGTCTTCTAAACTGTGAAAACTGATAATTGCAATTCTGCCGCCAGGGACAAGGGCATTTGGCGCTTTATCTAAAAAAGTTTCTAGGGATTTTAACTCATCGTTGACGACAATTCGCAAAGCTTGAAAAACACGGGTAGCGGGGTGAATTCTACCATAACGGTATTTAGGGGGAACTGAAGAAGCGATCGCATCAGCCAACTCAATAGTAGTATGCAGTGGACGACGTTCGACAATGCGACGAGCAATGCGCCGCGATAATCTCTCTTCACCATACTTAAAGAAAATGTCTGCTAATTCTGCTTCATCCCAATTATTGATCACATCAGCAGCAGTTAGCGATCGCCCTCGATCCATTCGCATATCCAAATTCGCAGCTTGGCGAAAGCTGAAACCGCGTTCTGCTTGATCTAAATGGTAAGAACTTACCCCCAAATCGGCTAAAATACCATCGAAAGTATTAGGGGTAAACTCGTAGTCAGCAAAATTGCTATAAATAAATTGTACACGTTCTCCATATTCCGCTAAGTACTTCTGCGCCGCCGCCAAAGCATCTTCATCTTGGTCAACTGCCGTTAGCCGCACATCCGCCGCCGCTTCTAAAATCAGACGACTGTGACCGCCACCGCCTACTGTCGCATCTAAATAATGCCCGCCCGGACGCACCGCCAAACCCTCAATTACCTCTCGCCCCAATACTGGCACATGAAAAAATTCCTGCGCCTCAAGTCCTTGCATATCGAGCTTCCATATAATAGTTGAAGAAGTGCAACAAAATGAAACATCAAGTAAAATCTCTCCTCTGTCACCCCCTCTCCAACATACCCCTGTCTGGGCAATACATCTAGACGCAAGTTTATAGTAAGAACTTTAGTGCTTACTATAAACTCTTCATTACTAGCGTGGCAGACAAGATAAATTGGGTGTAGTTAGCATCTGCGCGGTTGAATTCAAAATTTTCACGAACGGAGAACACGAAATCTATGACCAGACTAGAAACCCGCACTGAGCCTATGGTGCTAAACATGGGGCCACACCACCCCTCAATGCACGGGGTTCTGCGGCTAATCATGACTTTGGATGGCGAGGATGTTGTTGACTGTGAACCGGTCATCGGCTATTTGCACCGGGGAATGGAAAAAATTGCCGAGAACCGCACTACTGTCATGTACGTCCCCTACGTTAGTCGCTGGGACTACGCTGCGGGAATGTTCAACGAAGCAGTTACTGTTAACGCTCCAGAAAAGCTTGCAGGTATTACAGTCCCCAAACGCGCTAGCTACATCCGCGTCATCATGCTGGAGTTGAACCGCATTGCTAACCACTTGCTATGGTTTGGCCCCTTCCTCGCTGACGTAGGCGCTCAAACTCCCTTCTTCTACCAGTTCCGGGAACGTGAGATGATTTATGATTTATGGGAAGCCGCCACTGGCTACCGGATGGTAAATCACAACTATTTCCGTGTTGGTGGGGTAGCAGTCGATTTGCCCTATGGTTGGGTAGATAAGTGTCTGGAATTCTGCGACCATTTAATACCCAAAGTTGATGAGTACGAACGCTTAGTAACTGATAACCCCATCTTCCGGCGACGTGTTGAGGGTATTGGTACTGTAACTCGTGAAGAAGCAATTAACTGGGGACTTTCTGGCCCAATGTTACGTGCATCTGGCGTGAAATGGGATTTGCGGAAAGTTGACCATTACGAATGCTACGACGATTTTGACTGGGACGTGCAGTGGGAAACTGCCGGCGATTGCTTTGCGCGTTATGTGGTGCGGATGCGGGAAATGCGCGAATCTGTAAAGATTCTTCGCCAAGCAATTAAAGGACTTCCTGGCGGCCCTTACGAAAATCTGGAAGCCAAGCGCCTAGCCGCAGGTAAAAAATCAGAGTGGGACGCATTTGATTATCAATACATCGGCAAAAAAGTTTCTCCCACCTTCAAGATTCCCAAGGGTGAAATCTACTCTCGTGTAGAAAGTGGCAAAGGTGAATTGGGAATTTATTTGGTTGGCGATGATAACGTCTTCCCCTTACGGTGGAAAATTCGCCCAGCAGATTTTAACAACCTCCAAATTGTCCCACAGTTACTGCGCGGGATGAAGGTTGCAGATATCGTGGTGATTCTCGGCAGTGTTGACGTAATCATGGGTTCTGTGGATAGGTAGAAAATTTCTATCCAAGTACTTTTTTAGAGCAGTTGTATTATGCAACTGCTCTTTTTTTTAATTTTTGAAGACGCGATAAATTACCGTCTTTAGGAAGAAGACGCGATAAATTACCGTCTTTAGGAAGAAGACGCGATAAATTACCGTCTTTAGGAAGAAGACGCGATAAATCGCCGTCTCTACAAAGGACTGATTATTGTACAGACGGCGATTTATCGCGTCTCTTGTTTCTGGCTGGAAAAATTTTTTACTCATATAACATAGGTACGAAATATTTATGAGTTTTAAATAATGCCCCGGATTTTTGACAACATTGACTTACAATTGCTACCGATTTTACGAGAAACCCTCAAAGTCTCTTATCGGGCAGATTTTTGTGTAGGCTACTTCAACCTTAGAGGTTGGCGAAGAATTGATGATTTGATTGAACAGTATGTTGGTAGTGAAAAGGCTTGTTGTCGTTTGCTAATTGGGATGCAAAGTTTACCCAGTGATGAAGTTCATGCAGCATTTACCCTTAGTCGTGGTCATGAAGGGATTGATAACAGTACCATTGTGCGGTTGAAAAAACGCATGGCTTCGGAATTTCGCAAGCAGTTGGCTATCGGTGCGCCGACTAATGAGGATGAAGCTGGGTTGCGGCGGTTAAGTCATCAGCTAAAAAGTCAAAAACTAATTATTAAACTGTCTGTGGGCTGTTCCCTTCATGCTAAGTTATATCTTGTGCATCGTAATGACCCCAATACTCCAACTGTGGGATTCTTGGGTAGTAGTAATTTAACCCTTCCCGGATTGGTGAAACAAGGGGAGTTAAATGTTGATATTTTAGACCACGATGCTTGTAATAAGCTGCAAAAGTGGTTTAACGATCGCTGGCAAGATTACGGTTGTATAGATATATCTCAAGAATTAGCAGAGATTATTGATCAGAGTTGGGCTAGAGATGAGTCAATCTCACCTTACTACATCTACCTGAAGATAGCTTACCACTTATCTCATGAAGCGATCGCAGGACTTTCAGAATTTCGTATCCCCCGCGAATTTAACAATTTATTTGAGTTCCAAAAAGCTGCCGTGCAGCTAGCAGCGCGTCATGTAACTAGGCGTGGTGGGGTATTAGTGGGCGATGTCGTTGGTTTGGGTAAAACTTTAGTTGGAACCGCCTTAGCTAAGATATTACAAGAAGATTGTTATTTAGAAACATTAATTCTTTGCCCGAAAAACTTAGTACCAATGTGGCAAGAATATGTAAATAACTATCGGCTACTTGCCGAAGTTATGTCAATAAGTCAAGTACAATATAAATTACCAAAACTCCGCCGTTACCGAGTTGTGTTAATTGATGAGAGTCACAACTTGCGTAACCGCGAAGGTAAACGTTATCGAGCTATTACAGAATATATTGCTGCTAACGAAAGTAAATGTATTTTATTATCTGCAACTCCTTACAATAAAAGTTATCTTGACCTTTCAGCGCAACTGCGGCTATTTGTGCCAGAAGACCAAGATTTAGGGTTAAGACCAGAAGCTTTAATTAATGAACTGGGTGGCAGTTCTATCGGAGAATTAGAGTTTATTAGAAAGCATCAATGTTCTGTGCGTTCTTTAGCTGCCTTTGAAAAAAGCGAACATCCTGATGACTGGCGAGAATTGATGAAGCGCTACATGGTGCGACGGACTCGCTCTTTTATTAAAGATAATTATGCCCACACAGATGAAACAGGGCGTAAATATTTAGAATTTGCTGATGGCAGACATTCTTATTTTCCTCAGCGCATACCTCGGAATCTCAAGTTTTCTTTAGAAGGTTCTAACACTGACTTTTATTCTCATCTTTACTCTGAGTTAGTAGTAGAAGTAATTAATCAACTTAATTTACCTCGTTATGGGCTAGGGAATTACGTTATTACTAAACACGAACAACCACCTACAGACACCGAACAACGTTTGATTAATAGTTTATTTCGTGGCGGTAGGAGGTTAATGGGTTTTTCTCGTACTAATTTGTTTAAACGTTTAGAAAGTAGTGGCGTTATTTTTATCCAATCAATTGAACGCCATATTTTACGAAACTTCATTTATTTATATGCCTTAGAGCAAGGGCTTGATATTCCCATTGGAACTCAGGATGCTGAGTTATTAGATACAAGTAATAATGATGAAGATGCTGATTCTGTGGTAGCAGCTTTGTTTGATACGGAAACAGAAGAAGATGACTCTGACCTAACCCCCCAGCCCACTTCCCTACTAGGGAATGGGGAGAATTCAAAGCCTCTCTCCTTGCAGGAGAGAGGTTTGGAGAGAGGTTTTCCAAATGCTGTGAAAAGTCAAGAAAAAGTTTTTCGTCAAAGAGCAGAGTCAATTTATCAAGAATACACAACCCGATATCAACGACGATTTAAGTGGCTGCGTTCTACACTTTTTGACATTAAAAAGCTGAAACGGGATTTGTTAGCAGATGCCAAAGCCTTGATTAATGTGCTGCAAAATTGTGGTGAGTGGAATCCTCAAACAGATGAAAAACTTGCTGCTTTAATCAAACTGCTAACGAAAACTCACCCCAAAGATAAAGTACTAATATTCACACAGTTTGCTGATACAGTCCGCTATCTTACAGATAATTTGCAGTCAAGTCATATTACAAATGTGGCTGGGGTGACAGGTCAATCTAAAGACCCTACGGTAATGACGGGAAGATTTAGCCCTGTGAGTAATGGAAAACGGCAGCAAATTTCATCATCAGATGAGTTGCGGATTTTAATAGCTACCGATGTTTTGAGTGAAGGTCATAATTTACAAGACTGTGCAATTATCGTTAATTGGGATTTACCTTGGGCGATTATTCGCTTAATTCAACGTGCAGGAAGAGTAGACCGCATTGGCCAAAATTCAGACCAAATTATTTGTTATTCTTTTTTACCAGCCGAGGGAGTAGAACGCATTATTAATTTGCGGGGACGACTCCGCAAACGACTACAAGAAAATGCGGAAGTAGTGGGAACTGATGAATCTTTTTTTGAAGATGATGATGCACGGGTAATCCTTGACCTCTACAACGAGAAATCTGGAGTTTTAGATGGTGAAGAAGATACAGAAGTTGATTTAACATCAGAAGCATTTCAAATTTGGAAAAAAGCTACTGATGGCAATCCTAGCTTGAAAAAAACCATTGAAGAAATGCAAAATGTAGTTTATTCTACCCGCGCTCATACTCCGCAACCTATGCAACCGGAGGGGGTATTGCTTTATATGAAAACCACTGAGGGAAATGATTCTTTGATTTATGTTGACCGCAATGGAAATAGCGTTACTCAATCACAATTAGCAGTTCTACGGGTGGCGGCGTGTGAAGAATCTACACCAGCGATACCCAGAGACAAACAGCATCACGAGTTAGTAAACAAGGGTGCTGAATTGATTGCTGAAGAAGAGAAAAGTGCAGGTGGTCAATTAGGGCGACCATCAGGGGCAAGGTTTCGCAGCTATGAACGACTTAAGGGTTATGTTCAAGATATGAAGGGAACAGTATTTGTTAGCGAAGAACTTTTAAAAGCAATTGATGAGATTTACCGTTATCCTTTGCGACAGTCAGCCATTGATACTCTTAATCGTCAACTAAGAAGCGGTATTAATAATCAGCAGTTGGCTGAGTTAGTGGTGTCGTTACGGATAGATGACCGTTTGTGTATTGTGACTGAGGAAATGGAAAAGCGAGAACCTGAGATTATTTGTTCTTTAGGATTATTTAGTAATTCATAAATTAAAGTTTGTAGTCAAGCTTTTACTTCTGATACAGTAATTGCGAGTGTTTGCGGAGCGTCTCGTATAGAAGCGATCGCAATGACATTGTGTAATTAATTTTGTCCGACTACTTAAATATATAGTGTTTTAGCTAAACCGGACGAGAAATATTCTACGCTGTTTGATTTACTTCCAACCAATTAAGTAAATCCTCAATGGCTGTAAAATCCAATAAAGCCTCGCCAAGTGCTTCTAATTGTTCTAAAGAAAGAGTTTGAATGCGCTCCCGAAGCTCTTGTGGTAACTCTTCTACCCGTTTTTGTAGTAGGCGTAAGACGAGTTCTTGTTTTCCCCGCTCGTAACCAATGCGCTCGCCTGTGGTGATGTAGCTCATAGTCTGCTCCTGCTCAAATTGCTTAAACTCTTGCCAAAATTCTGCTTTTGGTAACTTAACCCTTGACCCTTCACTCTTAGAGGTTGTTTGAAAAGTCCTATTGTAGGTAGCAAAACGTTTTAGATCCCCCTAAATCCCCCTTAAAAAGGGGGACTTTGATTCCGGTTCCCCCCTTTTTTAAGGGGGGTTAGGGGGGATCGATAAGTGCCTAAAATCACAGCTAAATACTTTTCAAACATCCTCTTATATCAGAAGATATGTGTGCCAGTTTGGTAAGTGCTGAACTATTTCAAGTGAGAAATATTCTACGCTGTTTGATTTACTTCCAACCAGTTAAGTAAATCCTCAATGGCTGTAAAATCCAATAAAGCCTCGCCAAGTGCTTCTAATTGTTCTAAAGAAAGAGTTTGAATGCGCCCCCGAAACTCTTGTGGTAACTCTCCTACCCGTTTTTGTAGTTGCCGTAAGACGAGTGTTTGTCCTTGTTCTTGTTTTCCCCGCTCGTAACCAATGCGCTCGCCTGTAGTGATGTAGCTCATAGTCTGCTCCTGCTCAAATTGCTTAAACTCTTGCCAAAATTCTGCTTCCAAGGCTTTTGGTAAAATCATAACCCAATCAATAAATCGATAAAGATTACGAATATCTTTTTCTTGCAATCCTAATTCATACAATCGGCGAATCAAGCTAAATTTCCAAGCTTTACGTTCTCCTGGCTTTTTACTTGTTTGCTGTGTCTTCAAATGCGCCATTACTACAGTTGCAAATGGGTTGTCGCTGGCTTCTAATTCTGTCCAACGATTTTGATAATCCAGCAGCTTGACAGTTCCAAATTCAAAGTTAAGTTTGGTATCGGGATAATTATAACTATATTGATTGGGTCGCCATTTCGGGTCTGTATCGCACAAAATTGCTAAACTTATGGCAGGTTTCGCAAATCTGTCAAAAATTCGCAGATTGTAAGAAAACATTCTTTCTGGAAAGGTGTCTTCTGGTTTTGCCTGGATTTCTACATGGATTAATAGCCAAATTTCTTCTCCTTCGATTTGCCAGACTTTAACTAATTTATCTGCATATCTCCTACCTTGTTCGGCTTTGCGGGTTATTTGTTGAAATTCCTTATCGAGAAATTCGTGTGGACGTTCCCAATTAATTAGTTCTGCTGTTTGGGGAAAGAAAAATTGCATTGCTTGGGGAAAGTAAGCTTCTAAAATTTCTTTCCACGGGCTATCATTATCTACTCTTTCCAGTTCATCGGTCATTAGTTTAGTGTTATACCATTTAGCAATCCTAAATCATTTGTGAACAACAAGATACTTAACTTCTTGGAGAAACTCTAAAGGGCGGTTAGAAACCCAGGGCTATTTCATTCTAGGCATAAACCGCCCAGAACTAAAGTTCCTTTTCTTATAGCTAAAGTCCGTTAAAACGGACTATAACCTTTTTTCAGTCGTCTTCAGACGACTTTCGCTATTAGACTCAGAATTCATTCTGAGGCGGGCTAGATGAGAATGAAATAGCCCTGGCTAGAAACCTCATCTACACAGACAAAAGTTACGGAGGTTTCAAACACTCAATCTTTTTTTAGTCTAGGTTCGCGTAGCATTCCGCAGGAAAGGTAGACTTAGTTTGTGTAGACGCGAATCTATTCCCTTTGGCTCTAAGTTAACTTTTGCTTCGGTAAAATACTGAAATGAAAAAGCAAACTGGGGTTTGAGAAAGTAAAAGCTTGTTTTGCTTGCGGAAAACACCGAAATGAGAAAGCAAACTGGGGTTTGAATAAGTCAAAGCTTATTTTGCTTAAGTCAAAGCTCTTATGACTTGCGGAAAACACCAAAATGAGTAAGCAAACTGGGGTTTGAGAAAGTAAAAGCTTGTTTTACTTGCGGAAAACACCAAAATGAGTAAGCAAACTGGGGTTTGAATAAGTCAAAGCTCATTTGGAGTAAATAATTAAGTATTTTGAGAAAGTAATTAGGTATTTTAATAAAGCAATTAGGCATTTTGATAAAATAATCAGCAAATATACGTGACGATTAAAAAATTGTGGCTGCACAAACTAAGTCGGCGCTCAAATAACTTAATGACTTTCGGTAATATTGCTCAACCGTAATCAAAGATAAAGGACTTATAAAGATATAAAGAGCATGGTTAAAAATTTAACTCGTATAAATAGGGTTTCTTAAAGTCCGCGCTGACGCGATACTGCGTAGGTTTTACCCAAAAAACAAAAATGTGTAGGTTGGGTTGAGGAACGAAACCCAACATTTAGCCGGGTTAGTTGGGTTTCGCAAAGCCTCAACCCAACCTACGAATTTTATTGGACACTGGCGGATTTTATTTTTAGAGCCACAGATTTCTTTTCTGAGTGGAAAGTTTACCATGCTTGGTTTTTCCCAAAGCTATTTAGGGTAAATTATGTCACTCAATTTTCAACGAACACGCGATTTACTTTATAACTTTGAATTTAGTAATTTGTTTATAGAAGAATTAGGTTGGTCTAAACCCTCAAGACAAAAACCTATAACTTTAAAGATTGAAAATAACACGTATCAATACCACAAAATTGCTGAACTTTCAGGTGTTGCAATCTTTGAAATTACCGCAACCGATGGGAAAATACCAGAGGCTAAAGTTAGAGCTGCTATTCATCAAGAAATTACTAAACTAATAGCTGAAAATCTCCTAATTTTTATTACCCAAGAACGCACCCGTAGTCTTTGGTATTGGGTGAAACGAGAAGGAAGTAAAAGCTTTGTCCGTGACCATTTATATGTCAAAGGTCAACCGGGAGACTTATTTTTAAGCAAGCTTGGTTCTTTAGTCATTGATATTACTGAATTAGAACATGGGGAACCGACTGTTGTAGAAATTGCTTATAAACTACAACGCGGTTTTGATGTTGAGCCAGTAACGAAGAAGTTTTACAAAGAATTTCAAGAGCAACACCAGAAGTTTTTGCAGTTTGTTAAAGGAATTCATAATGAAACAGATAGACGTTGGTACACATCGGTAATTCTTAATCGTCTGATGTTTGTTTATTTTCTTCAGCGTAAGGGTTTTATTGATAATAAGGATTTAAATTATCTGCAAAATAAGCTGGAACTAAGTAAGCAAAAGGGTGATAATTATTTTTATAGTGAATTTCTCAAGGCTTTGTTTTTTGAAAGCTTTGCAAAACCTGAGATTGACCGCGATTTATCTGTTCAGGAATTGGTAGGAAAGGTTAAATACCTGAATGGTGGTCTATTTATGAAACATCATATTGAAGATGACTATGATATTTCTATAGTTGATGAGGCGTTTCAGCAAGTTCTAGATTTATTTGAGCGTTATTCTTGGAATCTCGATGATACGCCAGAAGGTAAAGATGATGAG
>JBBSCU010000089.1:0-17749 GCA_038249935.1 Chroococcales cyanobacterium | reverse complement strand
TACCTTGCTCGTATTAATCCTTATTCAGCAAAATCAATTTACCGCAATAATATTAAGAGACAGCTAGGAAAAGGTTAAAAAAACATATATTTAGTCATAAGTTGCACTCAGAATTAATACTTAGTTATTGATAATTATTAGGAATTATTTTTGAATATCAAGATACTACAACTTGAAGTATGGAATTATAGGATTTACGCATTGACAGAAAACAATAAATAATATATTTGGCGGAAAAATCATATTTCTCGTAGGGGTAAAGCGCAATGCTAAACCCCTACCCTACGCGAATTTAGTCTCAACAGTGTTTAAAAACGTAACTACTAATTAGCGGAAATTACCAGGATTTAAGCGAACAGAGTTAGGGGCAGACTGCCGACGAATTGCCACTCCATTACGGAGATTTCTCGCAGTACCGCCATCTTTCACATCGAGGAAAGGTTTCAGATTAATCCCACTTCTAGATGAACTAACCCGATTATTGCCACTACCTAGAAGTGTGCGTCCTAAATTATATAATTCGTTGCCGCCACTACTGCGATCGCCATAAGTGTTAACGGCTACAGTTTGTTGTCCGCTATCAGCAGTAGTCAAGTTTTGAAAAATGCTATTGCGGATCACAAAAGGATCTTTCCCACGCGGTACTGTCAACACAATTCTACAGGTTGGATTAGCTTCTGTTGTAACGCAGACAATGTTTTCGTTATTTTGTACAGATGTCTGGAGTTCTTGTAAACCATCTGGGCGATACTGTTCTAAACGACTAGCGATCGCTGGACAACGCCTTTCTGGGTTCCAACCACCACCCAAAGCCGCAGGTGCAGCCCAAGGAAAGTATTGTCCTGGTTGACTTTGTGGCTGATACATCACGGTATACTGACCATTGTAAATCTGACAGGTAAACCGAGCTGTACCGTCAGTTGAGGGTGAAGGTGGTACGCCTGTCGATGTGTCTATTGGGACTGGTGCTGAAGTGCCACCTGATGGTACTGTTGGTACTACCACACCATCGCCACTAGGATTATATTGCGCCATTGCTGCGGAATTGCCGAGACACAAAGATAAGCCAAGAATACCCAAAGACATAAATCGAAGTAGTTGTGATGACATAAATCATCCTCCAGTAGAAGTAAGTAAGGAATTGATAGTTTAAGTGACGAATAATTCTGCTTTTTGATTCATCAAAAATCTATTTTTTTTCTTTAAAATGTCATTATAGTTAAGGTAAAAACATTCTGGAGATAAAACAACGGTTTACGCACGTCCTTTAGCACGGTTAATTGAGCAATTGCAACGCTTGCCGGGAGTTGGTCCGAAAACCGCCCAGCGATTAGCCTTGCATATTTTGAAGCGACCAGAAGCGGAAGTAGAAGCTTTGGCACAGGCGTTGATTGAGGCAAAAAAACAGATAGGCTTGTGTTCTGTTTGCTTTCACCTATCTGCTGAACCTGTTTGTGAAATCTGCTGTAATTCCAATCGTGACAACACGACTATCTGTGTCGTAGCAGATCCCCGTGATGTGATTGCGCTGGAAAAAACCCGCGAGTACAAAGGCAAGTATCACGTTTTGGGTGGGGTGATTTCTCCAATTGATGGCATTGGGCCAGAACAGTTGACTATCCAAGCCTTGGTGCGTCGTGTCAGTAAACAACAGCCTCAAGAAGTGATTCTGGCAATTAGTCCGAGTGTGGAAGGGGAGACAACGACACTGTATGTTGGTCAGCTACTGAAACCATTTACTAAGGTGACGCGGATTGCCTTTGGTTTGCCTGTCGGTGGCGATTTGGAGTATGCCGACGAAGTGACCCTGGCAAGAGCCTTGGAAGGACGGCGGGAGTTAGATTAGGCTTAACGAAAGGTTATAAACTTTAGATTTAAGCCTTCTGCATAGTGTATTCCTCACAACAAAGGAGTTTAGCTGAGAGTAAATTCAGCTTTTCACTGTAGAGGAAATAAATTGAAGCACCGAGAATTGCTGGTAAGTTATTTTTGTGCGTGTCCTGAGCATACAATTACCATAATATGTAATCATCCCTTTAATAGAGATAGGCGATCGCTACAAACACCCTTGCGCTAGAGATGGTTAACCAAGTGTTTCCCTTTTAACTTGTCCCTTGCGAATAATATTCGTCGTTTTGTATCCTTTTAAGGTTGGCCTCGCAATGTTAAGCTGAAACTCTGATTTTCAGGTAGGGGTAATTCATGAATCGCCCCTACAGCGTGTAGTTTTGCGTAAGTCTTAATATCTTTAGAGAAAGCCAGGTTTATCCTCCGGGTAGATACCAGGAACATGACAAATATTTATATTAAGTTTATAATTTGTTAACTGCAAGAAGATTATCTACCTCTGCGTCAGAAGTAGAGCGGTGAGAGTTTTTGGAATTTTGTGGCAAAACAGTAGTTTTCGATCTATAAAATTACTGTTAGACAGCTTATTCCTTCTCGCCGTTTTCCATTAATGATATCTCTCAAAATTACTTGATAAAACACGGCTGTTTAAGCCCAAAAGCTCCCGAATGGAGAAAAATAAATGATTTTGGACACAAATAAGCCGCACAAACAGGTGAAAATCATAGTTCCCGTAGCCGCTAAAAAGCTAATTAATATCCAATTAGACTCAGTTGTGAAGACTGAGGTGGCTACCGCAGATTTAAAGAGTAGACTTCTTGCAAAAAGCACTTGTGTAAGAGGTGAGAGAGGAAAAGAGGGAAATTATTCCCTTTCCTCGACCTCTGTGAGAAGTTTATTAATTCCCTGTTTGGTAGGCATAGGACTGCTGATGGCAAGTTGCGGATCACTACCCAAGGAATCAGCAGATGCACAATCTCAAAATCCTGGTAGGGGACAACGCGGTGGTGGTGCAACGCCTGTAGATGTAGCGATCGCTCGAACTGATTTGCTACAAAAACAACCAGAATATACAGGTAATACGACACCCTTTCGGATTGTATCAGTGCGATCGCAAGTAGAAGCCCGGTTGTTGGCTTTGAATTTAGATGTGGGTGATGCGGTTAAACAAGGGCAAAACGTCGGACAATTAGATGATGTGCTGCTACTGACAGCTTTAAAGCAAACAGAAGCAGAATTAGCAGCCCTGAAATCAGAAGTAGCAAGAGCAACCAATCAGGTAAGTAATGCCCGTGCAGAGGTTGAACGGGCGCGGCTAGAGGTTGTGCAAGCTCAGGCAGACTCAGAACGGCAACAGAATCTATTCAAAGCCGGAGCGATCGCTCAACAAACTGCCGAACAAGCACGTACTGAAGCTAAAACGGCTGCCCAAGGGCTGCGATCAGCTCAAGAGCAAGTCCGTACACAACAGCAAGCCGTCGCTGCCGCCCAAGGTAGAGTACTTGCTCAACAGGCATTGGTTGCTCAAGCCAAAGAACGCGGATCTTACGCTCGGCTGACATCCCCCATCACTGGCGTAGTCACAGAAAAGGCTACAGAACCCGGCAATCTTCTGCAAGCAGGTAGTGAAGTCTTGAAAATTGGCGACTTTAACCGGATCAAAGTCGTAGTGCAAGTTTCCGAATTAGAACTGTCACAAATTCAGGTTGGACAATCTGTACAAGTGCGTTTAGATGCCTTTCCCAACGAAACATTAGTTGGGAGAGTTACGCGCATTTCTCCAGCTGCGGATGCGATCGCTCGCTTGATACCTGTAGAGGTAGTGATTCCCAACGCTCAAGCCAAGATTGGTAGTGGACTGCTGGCGCGAGTCAACTTTGAAAACCAGACTCAACAGCGAGTAGTCGTGCCGCAAACAGCTATCCAGAAACAAGCAGGGAGTAATAACTCCAAGAGTATAGGTAAGTCATCTCCCCCAGCCAACGCAGCTAATACCGCCGGAGTAGAAAACCCTGCTGGGACGCTATTTGTGGTCAAAGACACAGAAGGCAAAGCGAAAGTGGCAGCGCGTGCTGTGACATTAGGAAAAAGAGCCGATGGCAAAGTGGAAATTTTATCTGGTTTGCGATCGGGAGAACGCTATGTTGTTCGCAGTGGTCAACCCTTAAAAGATGGAGACGCTGTACGTTTATCGATTATTTCTGAAACAGCAGAGGTAGAACCTAAAGGAAATTAAAAATTCTAAATCTCTTTGAGAATTTTTAATTTTGCCTTTTTAATTGGAGCAAAGCAATAGTAATGCAACAAGTAAACAAAAGTGGCGGATTTAGTATCAGTGCCATATCAATCCGTCAACACATCGGGACACTGATGCTGACGTTGGCAGTGATAGTGATGGGTGTATTTTTTGTCGTCAGATTGCCAGTGGATTTACTACCATCAATTACCTATCCTCGGATTGGTGTGCGAATAGAAGCACCTGGAATCTCCCCAGAGGTAGCAGTTGATGAAGTCACAAGGCCATTAGAACAAGCCTTTAGTGCTACCGAGGGCGTGATTCAAATTTTTTCTCAAACTCGTGAGGGACGGATAAATTTGGATCTGTATTTTCAACCAGGTGGCAATATTGACCAAGCTTTAAATGATGCTACGGCTGCTTTTAACAGAGCTAGAAGCACATTACCAGACGCGATCGAAGAACCACGCTTATTTAAAGTTGATCCTTCCCAGCTACCTGTTTACGAATTGGCATTAACTTCACCCTCCCTACAAGGTGTGGATTTGCGCGTTTTTGCTGAAGAAGAACTAGCCCGCGAACTGGGTGTTGTACCCGGAGTTGCAGGGGTAGACATATCGGGCGGAGTTTTAGAAGAAGTTAGGGTAAATATTGATTTGGATCGCTTGCAAGCTGTAGGTGTAGGTTTGACCGATATCTTAGATGAACTCAGAGATCGCAACCTAGATATCTCTGGCGGTCGGCTTTTAGGGGAGAATGCTGAACCATTAACCCGTACAGTCGGGCGATTCCAAAATGCCAATGAAATCAGCAATCTTTCTTTTGAAGTCTCTTCTACAACTACTAATTCCCAATCTCCAGTTCCTAACCGCCGCGTCTATTTGCGCGACTTTGCCGAAGTCATTGATGGCTCAGAACAGCAACGGGTGTACGTTTTACTCAACGGGAAAGAAGCTGTAAAAGTCAGTATTCAAAAGCAGCCGGATGCTAATACCATTAACGTTGTCGAGGGTGTGAAAAAACGCTTAGAAGAACTTCGGAAGTCCGGTTTAATTCCTGAAGGGACAGTTCTGACACCAACCTTAGATGAGTCGCGGTTTATTCGCAACTCGATCTCGAATGTTACCAGTTCTGGGTTGATCGGTACTGCACTAGCAGCGATCGCAGTTCTCCTATTTCTCGGTTCTCTGCGGCAAACTTTCATCATCGTCCTTGCCATCCCCCTAGCAAGCCTAGCTGCCATCATTTTGATGGGTCTATTTGGCTTATCTATCAACATTTTTAGTTTGGGTGGTCTGGCTTTGGGTGTAGGTATTGTGGTAGATAACTCCATCGTCATGTTAGAGAACATTGCCGAGGGTGCTGGGATGACTCCGGGTAAGGATAATAAAAGCCGCCTAAATTCCCAAGAACTAATTTCTCAAGCAGAAAAAAGTAGCCAAGAAGTAGAATCAGCTTTAATTGCTTCTACTAGTACGAACTTGGTAGCGGTGTTGCCATTTTTGCTCATTGGTGGTTTTATCGCCTTACTATTCAATGAGTTAATTCTTACCATCACCTTTTCTGTAGCCGCTTCAATTTTAATTGCCGTAACCGTTGTACCGATGTTCGCCTCTCGGATGTTGGCATGGAAGTTTTCTAGCGGTTTGAGCAATTTTTGGCTGTTGCGGCAGTTTAATAACCGTTTTGATGCTGCTAGGAGGGGTTATGGCAGTTTTTTAACTGGGATATTACGCTGGCGATTGGTTACGGTAGCGATCGCTATTATCGTTTTCGGCGGCGGCAGTTTGTGGATGGCTCCCCAAATTCCCCAAGAAATTCTCCCCCGCATCAACACCGGACAAGCCAACTTAAATGCCCAGTTTCCTCCCGGTACACCTTTAGAAACCAACCAAAAAGTCATGGTTGCGGTGGATGAGATTATCCGCAAGCAACCAGAAACAGAATATGTTTTCTCTACAATTGGTGGCTCTCTCTTTGGCAACACTACTAATACTAATGCCCTACGAGCTTCCAGCAATATTACCTTGAAAACGGGTACTAATGTGCAAGCTTACGTAGAAAGAGTTACCCAAGAGTTGAACAAGCTAAATTTAGCTGGAATTCGCCTGCGCCTTGCCCCCGGTCAAGTACGGGGTTTGATTCTCAGCAATTCTCCTGTCCGTGGTGCTGATGTTGACATAATCCTTCAGGGAAATGACGTAAATGCTTTAGAAGAAGCTGGTCGTCAGGTGCTAAAAGCTTTAGAAGACCAAGCCACCCTAGCAAGATTTCGTCCTGATGCAGACGATCGCCAACCAGAAATTCAAATTCTTCCTGACTGGGAGAGGGTTTCAGCTTTGGGGCTAACTGCTACACAGATAGGACAAACAATTCAAACTGCGATCGAAGGAAGTGTACCAACTCAGTTGCAACGCGGCAACCGTTTAGTTGATGTCCGGGTAAAGTTGAATGAAGCATCAGTACAAGTACCTTCTCAATTGGAAAGATTGCCTTTATTTGTGGATAACAATCGGCAAGTCCGCTTGAGTGATGTTGCCAAAATTGCCGAAGCTCAAGCGCCTGGAGAAGTTCAGCGAATTAACCAGCGTCAGGTTTTATTAATTGCTGGCAACTTGACCGAGGGAGCTAGCCTCAGTGGTGCTTTAGAACAGGTGAGTACGGTACTAGATAGTATAGATTTACCTGAAGGGATTACCGTTTTACCCAGTGCAGCAGCTGAATCTAATCAGCAGTTGCAAAGTTCATTGCAACTTTTAGGTGGATTAGCTGCCTTTCTAGTCTTTGTAGTGATGGCGGTGCAATACAATTCCCTCATTGACCCGTTAGTAATTATGTTTACAATTCCCTTAGCGTTAGCTGGGGGGATTTTCGGGCTTTACATCACCAAAACTGCAATTGGGGCGACAGTGATTGTCGGTGCAGTTTTGCTGGTGGGTATTGTGGTCAATAACGCCATCATTATGGTAGAATTAGCCAATCAAATTCTGGAACGAGAAAAAGTTGACCGGAAAACTGCCATTTTGAAAGCTGCACCTCAACGCCTACGACCAGTGTTAATGACAACTATTACCACTGTTTTAGGTATGTTTCCTCTAGCGTTAGGAATTGGGGAAGGCTCAGAATTTCTGCAACCATTAGGCGTAGTAGTGTTTTCGGGTTTATCTTTGGCAACAGTGCTGACGCTGTTTATCATCCCCTGTTTTTATACTCTGCTGCACGATTTGATGGGTGGAAATTGGGCGAAGCCAGTGTTAATCCGCTTACGTGGATTTACGAAAAAATGGATTTGAATCCCTGGCGTTGCATCTTTGCGAGATGATTTTGCTGGTTTTGTAGGATGGGCATCTTGCTCATCTACATCTTTTGGTACGATAATACTTCCCTCTGTTCTTGTAACTGTCAAATCCTTAACAATTTCAGTACTTGCAAATATTTTTTCGGTACTTTGTGCTAAAGAATTGGTTGTATTGTTTGCAGTAACGAAACCAGCACCAAAGATGGCGATCGCTGCAATAATTTAGGATTTACGCATTGACAGAAAATACCAAATATGTATTAGGAAAAACTCGATCTATCGTAGGGGTTTAGCATTGCTAAACCCTTACAATCGATATCTATTTACTTAGGATCTAAATAAATTTTTTAATTACATATATTGCCCGATTTGTCAACGCATAAGGTCTAATTTAGATTTTTTATAAAGATTGCGTGAAATTATTAGTTATCGTGATACAGCATTACAAAAATTGCTTTATAAATCAACTCATGAGTAGACATAAACTCATTGAGCAGGTACACATTAGCCACTATTTATCTAGCAAGTAGATAGCAGTTTAAAAGTGAGTCTTTGCTGTTTGATTTAACCTACGCGGTATAGCATTCTCTCAATCAATATGAAGAGGACAGAAATTATGACTACAATACCAACCAAAATAGCCTTGTCTGTTCTAGGAGCAGCAGGGATTAGTTTTTTGTCTTTGACACCAGCCAGAGCCGTCATCTTCGTAGAACCCATCGTAACGACCGTAAATGAAGACATACTCGAAACGAGAAACCCAAGAACCCTTGGGGCATATATTCTACCAGGGCAAATAATAGAATATGGTGTCCCAGATCGAGCTAACAACTTGCTAAATGGCACTGGCAATAATATCGGAAGCTTGGTCTTTGACTTACGAACGCTATTCTATAGTAATCCTGATTCTAATCCATCATTTGAGAATGAGCCGGTGCAGTGGGGAGATGTTGATGGAGATGGGAAGATTGGTTTCTCTAGTATTCCTGAACTAGAGGATATCTTTACAAACGTTACTGTCGAAGGCAGTATTATTACTTATAGTGGTGGCGTAATCCCAGACGGAACCGTGTTTTTCAATCTATTTTCTACCCAGCCCAATTTATCACCAGGTGGTGGAGTCATTCCATCAGCACCACCCCCACCGGCGGATCAAGATGGGCCAATCCGAGTGAGTGCTTATTACACTGCCATTCCTGAATCAACTAACGTTTTGGGTGTACTAGTCTTTGGGGCTTTAGGTGTGGCTCTAAAATTAAAGCGATCGCTACACTGTTAATCTGCAATTAATTCACCATACACTGCCAATGTTTCCTGATGGACGCGGGCAACACTCAGCCACTCTAGGTTTTGATTTGCCCGCTGTTTCCACTCGTGCAGCATATCGCCATTACTCAGTAATTGCACTAAAACCCCAGCCAAAGCATTACTATCTTTTGCTGGCACTAAAATACCTGCTTGCCCATTATCCAAAGCCTCTGGAATCCCGTCTACTTGAGTGCCAACGATCGCGGTTCCAGCTTCCCTAGCTTCTGAAAGTACCAGAGGGCAAGGGTCACGGTGGGAAGCTAATACAAATATGTCACAAGATTTGAGATAACGTTGAGGTTCCAATTGGAAGCCTTCAAAATGAATGCGTTCTTTTGCAGAAGTTGCTTGTGCCTGTGCCTCAAATAGCTGTTTATCAGGGCCATTTCCTACCAAATAAAGATGCGCTTGGGGAAAATCTGAGGCAATTTGTGCAAAGGCAGCGATTAACTCAGTAATCCCTTTGCGCTGATACATTCCGGCCACGGTAGCGATCGCTGGGCGATGTAATGGTAAAGGTTGATAATCTTGTATTTGTCGGGTGCGGGGACTGCCCAAAGTTCCATTGCATACTACCCGCAACTTATTTTGTGGGATACCGCGCCTTCCCATAGAATCTCGCACAGCCTTACTGACGGCAATTACCCTGTCAGCTAAACCCATCAGCAGACTAGCACGTTGAAATTCGTTGTGTACTGTAGAAACTAAAGCACACTTGCGTCCTTTAAAAATGCGTGCTAATATGATTCCCGTCATCATGTGTGCATGAACAATATCCGGCTGAAATTCTGCTGCGATCGCCCGATAACGCCCAGCTGCTTTGATAAGACTTATTGGTTTCCTAGTTTGGTCTAGTAAGTAGTGTTTAACGCCATAAATATTTAGTAATGCCTCGTATTCACCACCAGCAGAAATGACCGCTACCTCATGACCAGATTTTGCTTGTAAACAAGCAAGATCCACAGCCACATTCACAATACCGTTACCTATTTCTTGAACATGGTTCAAAATATGTATGATTCGCATAATGTTTGAGATATGTATAAAAGTTCAAGATAAGTAACTGAGTGTAAATCAACATATTTATTGAGATTTTCAGCGACAATTCAAAAGTAGCTAGTAGTGCGTAAAATTTACCACTTACTACTGATTCAGAGCGCTTCCAAGCAGTTACCTAACTTAAAAACTTATTCAGTAACGGCTCGATAAATCGGGGTAAAACTCTAAAATTCTGATGTGTATACAAAAACAGCCACTCGCTTGATTGTATTAACTTTGTAAAATTACATACTTTTCTAGCTTTACAAAAACAGCAACCTACCTGATAATAAGAAAAGAAATTAATACTAAAAAAATTGGTTATAGTGGTTCCCATTCAGATGCGGTACAACGTTATATCCCAAGCTGTAGGGACACGTCATGTCGTGCGCCTACGGGTGTACCTCACGTAAACGAGAACTGCTATAATTCTAGAACAGCTAGGACAAGAGGTAGGCTTGAATACACATAGTCTAATTCCTGTCAATGTGTAAGTTCTATTTTCAAAGAATTCAGAAATCTGACCATTCCAAAATAATGTCAAAGAAGCTTAATTCCTTGACACACTCTGTTTATAAGCTATTTATATGCTTTAATTGGGCATAGGCTTTATTGCCCTATCCTCGATTTTTAATCAAGATTACTTGCATAATTGGTATTGCAATTTCACTAGAAACGCCTAAAGCTTGATATAAATCATTTAAGAAGTTTTTTTCTTCTTCAGGTATTATACTTTCAGCTAAGACTAAATCGGTCGCTACTGCAAAAGCTGCTTCGCGCAGGTCTTGGGATAGAGATTCTTTAGCTATATTAAATAAACTATTAAAACCATCTCCTCGGAGAATATCCAGGATTTTGTCAAACAGCCTATTCATCATCTCACGGGGATAACTTTTAAAAAGTTTTACCCGAGATAGCACAGAAGTAATATAATTTGCTTGTTCAACAGAAAGATAACCGTCTGAGGCTGTTGCCATCAAGACGATGACAGCAAAAGCTTCCTCTGGATTGAGTGCTGTTTGAGTTTGGCTTTCTGTTCCCAATACAGCGTCGAATAGACCCATTGTAGTAGCTCCTTGGTTAGAGTCTCGATAGCAGTACAGTTACCCGTGTGCTTGGTAGGTTCCCAGGTGAGACTGCAACGCTATGAGACTTTCATAGTTTAGTGTTCCCAGGATTTCTTTCCGGCGAACACTTGCACCCAATAGTTTTTGGCAATAAGTACATTGCCATGTGTGAACTTAGCGTTCTCCTGTCTTTTCTATTGTTTCAATTACTGCCAAACCTATACCAGAAACTCCCATTAACAGGATTGCTGACATCAAATAGGCGTTTGTCAGCATCTGTAAGGCTTGATCGAAAAAAATGTAGGTGGTCATTCCTTCACCCTTTGAATTTTGTGCTGCTAGTACTTTTTACTTCTCCACACCTTGATAGGTGAATTTCGATGAGAAAGTGCTAGCAATTGCATCTTAACAAAACTTTAGCTCTTTCAGAACACTGTTCAAACTTTTTATTTCTGAAGATTTGATGAATTTGAAAAAGCATTTGTCAAAGAAATTACTTGAGGTTAGGTAAGAGTATAAAGTCGTATCACCCTAAATTTACGTAAATACGGTTGTTAAATTAGTAAACTCAATCAAAAATAATAATGAAAATAAATATCCACAAATCGCCTATTTTGCAGACTATATTGTAAAATCTAAAAAAGATTTATTTAAAAATTTACGGAGTAAATTATTTGTTATATACATTTACCCCAGTGCATATACGAAAGCCACTCAATAAGTAATTCCGAGGTTTCACTTAATAAAAATGAAGTACCTAAAATACACAACGTTCAATTGTGGCGACAACTGATTGAGAAAGCGTATCAAAATCGTAGCCACCTTCTAAACCAAAGAGAACTTTACGAGTTAGTTTTAGACAATAATCAGTGAATAAACCATAATCTTCTGATTGCAAATTGATACTTGCCAAAGGATCTGCTGCATTGGCATCATAACCAGCACTCACAATCAGTAAATCCGCATCAAAGGTGGCTAAAAACGGTACTACCTGTTTTTCAAACAACGGCTGATATACTGCAATATCACTACCGGGAGGTATGGGTAAATTTAACACATTATTGTGAAAACCGCGTTCTGTTGCTCTCCCGGTACCGGGATAACATGGGTACTGATGTAGGGAACAGTAGGCAATTTGCGGGTGAGTTTCCACGATCGCTTGAGTACCATTACCATGATGTACATCCCAATCGAGGATGGCGACGCGGTTAACTCCGGGTTGTTCGAGGGCAAATAAAGCGGCGATCGCTGCATTAGAAAATAGGCAAAAGCCCATACCAGCATCGCTTTCAGCATGGTGTCCTGGTGGACGCGCCAGTACAAAAGCCGGATTAGCGGACTCTAACACAGCCTTAACTCCATCCAACCAAGCACTGACTGCTAACAATGCCACATCATAACTGCGTGGGGAAATAGGCGTATCTCCATCCAAAGGGCCGCCGCCACTAGAGGCAATTTCCCAAACTTTTTTGATGTACGCTGGATTATGAGCTTTAAGCAACGAAGACATTAATGATGGTTGTTCTGATGCTGGTGTGGGCGATCGCCAGGTAATTTTATCTGCAAAGGTAGCGGCTTTTAAGGCGTTAGCGATCGCAATCAAGCGTTCTGGCTTTTCTGGATGGTATTTTCCCGTTTTGTGATCTAGAAATTCGTCGGAATAGATGACTGGTAACATAGGGCGAACGAGCGTCATGATGAATTATGAATTACAAATTATATTATCTCTAGTTATCTTTAACATCTGATTTCCACCAGGTTGTAGTTCATATTCAACTTTTTCAATATCTATCCTGTAACCTTTTGAAGTGTAATGTTTTATTATTCTATCTATATGTTGTGAAGGTTCCCACATTAAAGTTATCAGGGGAAATATGCGGATTTCTTGAGCAATACGCAGCATCTCACCTACTGAATTTACGTGAAAATCATAATCGAGATGGTCTGAATATAAAAATAATAAATGTGAACAAAGGGCTATGTCAAATTCGTTATTTTTAAATGCCAATTTTGGTAATTCACCGACTGTATATCTATTGCTTTTTTTGCCCATCTCGTAATCAGACAAAAATTTTTGCATAACTTTCACGCGGTTGTGTCGCAAGTCATCTGGAGATTTATGATAGCTCCATACCCAATCATTTGGTGTAGCTTTTACCTGGTCAATGATGTTATCTACGACTTCGTTAAACCTTTGTAATATTTCATCACCAGAAAATTGGTACAGTGGGTCAACAGAAACTACACTTTTACCCTGATGTGTCATTTCAGCATTAAAGCTTGCTGGCCCGTCCCCAACGCCAACGATTCTTTTATTTAAATCTGCGTTTGTTAAATTGAATATTTTGATATATTCATCCATTGATCTTCCAAAAGGAACTACTTTATCTAGAACCATTGCCATAGGTTTTTCCTCATGAATAGACTCATTACACAGGATAACTTTTAGAATTTATCAGTCGTGAATAATTTTGATGCAAATTCTTAAATTTCTAACCAGGTATATCTTAGTCCCATAAACTTAGATGAGGCGATCGCTTTCTATGAAAACCTCTTTACAGAAAAATGCTGGTTGTGGTTTCAATATTCTAAAGCTTTGGTTTTATGATGCCAATTTACTCACTTTACCAGCGTCCGCGTATAAATTACCTGACCTTGAGAATTGTAAAGGAAAAGGGACAGGTTGGCATTGTCGCTGATTACAGCTAGGGCTTCCCGTAAGACTTGCAAGTGATTGATAACTTCAACAGCAGTACTCAACGAGTTTTCAGAATTAGGATTAACTAAGTTATTTTGCCTTACTTGGTCATACTCAGGGGTTAATCGGACAATAATTCCTCTGTTGTCTATGCTAAAGATGCAAATCCGAATTCCATTAATACAGGTTTTAGCCAAGTCAGTACGGCTTTGTTGCAAACTACTAACAACTTGGAGTTTTTCTTGTGCTTGCTTGAAGGCAGCTGAATAAGATTCGATGAGAGATTGAGCCGGAGTGTAGTACAAACTATCACGGTCAATCTGTTTAGCAGAGCGCAAAGCTTGATCCCAGTATGTCACGGCTGCTTGCCATTGGTTTTGTTGTTCATAAACTTTGGCTTGCTTGGCAGTGCTAACGGCTTGTTGGTAGGTTTTAGCAGCTAATTGTTCTTTAGTCGCGCGATCGCTTGCTGCTGCTAGTTTAGGTTTATAATCTATCAACAGCTTTTGGGCTTCTTGGTATCCTGGGCTAGTTTGGGGAATGATATTCAAGGCATTAATTACCACTAGCCAAGTAGACCGTACCTTTTGCCAGTCATTCAAAGATTTAGCCTCTTTTTCCCGGTTTTCGGCTGCATTGGCTACAGCTTTTGCTGCTGTTAATTTTTTCAGCCATTTTTCCTCAGTAAATATCTGCTGATTTACAGCGTACAAACTGACACGATAACTAAATAATTTCCCTTGCACTAACCCATAAAGTTCACTATTAGAACTTATAGTTTCTAATGGTGCTATGGACTGTCGCCATAAATGTTGCCTAGCTTGTAATTCTTCGAGGCTATATGCGGGAGTTTGAACTTTTTGTACCTCTAAGGATGCCATCTGCAAAGCCTTGACCACCTGGTTGATTTTTTCAGCCCGTCCAGACAAACTTGCTTTTAGTTCTTCGGACACCTGATAACGGGGCGACCAACTAGGAATTGCATTCAGGGCTGCGCTGGCTGCTGTAAGTTGTTCTTGTACAACAATTAATTCTTTTTCAGACTTGGCGCGGCGTATCAGTTGCGGGGATTTTGTTTTTAATTGCTCGGCGTTTTGTATTTCTTTACACTCGAATATCACACAAGGGACAGTTAGAAAGTAAGCACCGCCTAAGACTACAACTCCCGCTAAAGCTGCACCTAGCAGCATAAATTTAACTTGGTGTCTTGGCTTTGAAGTCGGCAAATTCGGCGTATTTGCAAACGGGTCGAATGGTTCCTCCTCCTCATCAATCAATGGAGAATAGGTCAGAGATGAAGAGACGGAAGAAAAGTATTGCCCCTCTGCTTCCTCATCTCTCCATGCTGCCCATACCTTTTCTTGCTTGAGAGTTAGAAAACATTTGGCATAAGGGAGTTGTTCACCAAAAACTCTGAGGAAACATTGCACCCGTTGCTCTTTATGGGGTGCTAGAGACTGGAGTACTTCCTCAAGGACTGCAAAAATTAGCTGATGATTAACTATTATATCTGATGTGTGTTGCACTAAAACCATTAGCTCGTCTTTTTTGACAGCACACTTAACCTCGAAGACTTCAGCCGATGGCACTTCTACAAGCAATTGTTCCTGCAAAGTTTTGGCTAAAAATTGTAAGTCTTCCTGCTGGACTGCTACTTTCATAGAGCTTTCCCGCTAAATTTCTATATTGTTTTGATTATCTTTAAAGGGTTGAGACGAACTTATTTGGTTTGTTGTATGAAAATACACAATTTAACCAACCACAGTCCAAAATCCGAACGACCAACTTTCTAACACAAATTTCGACTTTTAACCAAAATAGGACTTACGCAAAATTACACGCGGTAGGGGCAATTCATGAATTGCCCCTACGCAAAAATAAGGGTTTCGGCTATTGTTTGCGTAAGTCCTACAAAAATTAAAAGAGCAGTAATTGTTTGCCGAGCTACATTTATTTCGGAAAAAATCCTGTTTAGAGGTTTTTGACAGATATACTAGTTATCTTCTATGGTGAAAAATTTACCTAGATCGGAGAGAAGGCTCCCGCCATAATCTTTGATTTGGCGGTGAGATGAATCGAGGGCGAAAAACTCAACATTCCCTGACCATGACTGACTGAAAGTCAGTAAGGGAGAGGAAATAGTTGAGTTTTTCGCAATTCCTGTGTTATAATCTACGTTAGTATCTCTGACGTAAATATGCTGGTATTTGAAGCAAAACTTGATGGACAAGACGCGCAGTATCAATTGCTTGATGAAGCAATTAGAACTGCGCGTTTCGTTCGCAATGCTTGCGTCAGATATTGGATGGACAACAAAGGCATTGGTAGATACGAGTTGAGCGCCTATTGCGCTGTACTTGCGAACAATATTGAGTTTCCTTGGGTATCCAAACTGAACTCGATGGCAAGACAAGCCAGTGCTGAAAGAGCGTGGTCTGCCATTGCTCGGTTTTTTGATAACTGCAAGAAGGGCAAACCAGGGAAAAAAGGGTTTCCAAAGTTCAAGAAAGAACAGACTCACGGATCTGTTGAATACAAAACCTGTGGGTGGAAACTTTCACCGGACCGCAGATACATCACTTTCACTGATGGATTTAAGGCAGGAACCTTTAAACTCTGGGGAACTCGTGACCTGCATTTCTACCAACTCAAAAAGTTCAAGCGGGTGCGAATTGTGCGTCGTGCTGATGGGTATTATTGCCAATTTTGCATTGACCAAGAACGAGTAGAAAGGCGTGAACCAACAGGTAAAACTATTGGTATTGATGTAGGTTTGAACCATTTCTACACCGATAGCAATGGGGAAACAGTTGCAAATCCAAGGCATCTTCGCAAAAGCGAAAAGTCTTTGAGACGATTGCAACGTCGGATGTCTAGGACAAAGAAAGGTTCTCAGAATAGAATCAAGTTTAGAAATAAACTTGCGCGTAAGCACCTTAAAGTAAGTCGCCAGCGTAAAGACTTTGCCGTTAAGACAGCAAGGTGCGTGGTGAGGTCTAACGACCTTGTGGCGTATGAAGATTTGATGGTGCGGAATATGGTCAAGAATCATCGCTTGGCTAAATCGATCAGTGACGTGTCGTGGTCTTTGTTCCGGCAATGGGTTGAGTATTTTGGCAAGGTCTTTGGTGTGGTAACTGTTGCAGTACCACCTCATTACACCAGCCAAAACTGCTCTAACTGTGGTCAAACTGTTAAGAAAACCCTTAGTACTAGAACTCATGTATGTCCTCATTGTGGACATACCCAAGATCGGGACTGGAACGCGGCGCGAAACATATTAGAAAAAGGATTGAGTACGACAGGTCATGTCGGAATTAACGCCTCTGGAGAGACTGATCAATACTTGGGTGGGGAAACTCCTTCAAGCAAATCAACTCGTGGAAAGAGGAAACCCAAAGAGCGATCTTTGGAATCCCCCGCTATATCAGGTACTCCTGATTAGCGGTGGGAGGATGTCAATGAGGAGATTAATTACGTCTTGTGGCTCTGGCACAAACAGGTTAGCTATAGAAATTAATTTGCCTAATTTGCTGAATTCGATAAAATTGATTCGTGAAAAATAAGTTTTTATAGCCGCCAAAAGCTTAATTCTGCAAGAAAGGTGCTGCAAAATATTCAGACAGCATCAATCAAAGGCTTGAAAAGCGTCAATACAAGGTGTATCAATGGATTTATTAGAGTACCAAGTTAAAGAATGGTTCGGGAAAATAGGCATTCCCATATTGCCTTCCCAACGAATTGACCATCCTACAGATTTGAAACGTTTAAAAATTGCCTTCCCAATTGTACTGAAATCTCAAGTACATGGAGCGGAACGGGCAAAAGCTGGGGGAGTCAGGTTTGCAGAAACGACTATCGATGCGATCGCAGCTGCCCAAAATATCTTTAGTTTACCAATATGGGGCGAGTTGCCGGAAGTTGTTTTGGCAGAAGCTCAGTACGATGCCAGTCAGGAATTTTATCTCGCAGTGGTTTTAGACACTGCTGTTTGCCGACCGGTACTTTTAGGTTGCAAAGAAGCAGACATCGATTGGGAATCTGCTGGAGAAAGAATGCACCATGTCGTCGTTGAACAGGAATTCTCGCCATTTTATGCCCGACGACTGGCTTTGAAAATGGGCTTACAGGGGACGCTGATGCAGTCAGTAAGCAGCGTTGTAGAGAAAATGTACCACTTATTTGTGCAGAAAGACCTGGATTTAGTCGAAATTAATCCCTTGGCAGTCAGTGCTACTAGTCAAGTTATGGCTCTT
>JBBSCU010000088.1:0-17991 GCA_038249935.1 Chroococcales cyanobacterium | reverse complement strand
GACCGGACTGCTATGACCAGTCAGGGTTTTGAGGAGTTGACCACTGCTGACATCCCAGATTTTGAGCGTGTTGTCATCACTTGCAGAAGCTAACTGTTGTCCATTGGGGCTGTAGGCGACGCTAATGACCGGACTGCTATGACCAGTCAGGGTTTTGAGGAGTTGACCACTGCTGACATCCCAGATTTTGATGGTGTTGTCAAAACTTGCAGAAGCTAACTGTTGTCCATTGGGGCTGTAGGCGACGCTAAAGACCCTACTGCTATGACCTTCTAAAGTATTCACCTCGATCGCACGATTTTCTTTCTTCTCCTTTGGCTTTAAGTAAACCGCTTGCCGTAAAGTTGCTACAGTTTGCATTGGGGTATCGCTTCTTTCTAGTGCCGAAGGTGTAAGTTTGAGTTTGTTACTTGCTTTTAAGGCTGCGATTAAGGCATCTGGATGTTGTCCAGATGCAAAAAACGCTTCTGAAGAATTATTAATAGCGTTAATTTCATTAATATCAGCTTGTTTTTTTTGCTCATTTGCCTCATTTGCCGATCGCCATGATAACCCTGCTAACCCAGCTAATACTAATCCTGCGGCGACGGAACCAAAAAGGGCGCGTTTGAGAAAGTTATTCAGTTTCGCGTCACTCAGTTTTCTTTGTTCTCGTTCTTTTTCCAGTTCCGCCATCACCTGCTTTAACTTCGGTTCTTGTTGCTGGCGGATAAACGTGGCTAAATAGTCATGCACCAGTTGATAACGGTCAGCCGGGTTCTCTGGTAGCAAAACCACCAAGCCCGATTGGACAAAAATCTCTAAAATCAAATCTAATTTGCTGATATCAGAAGCTTGTTCCGCCCTAGTTTCTGATCCCCCCGCCTGTGGCGACCCCCTTAAAAAGGGGGTTTTTGATCCCCCCGCCTTCGGCGACCCCCTTAAAAAAGGGGTAGAAGAAATTAAGCCCCCCTTTTTAAGGGGGGTTGGGGGGATCTCCGAGAAGTACGGCATCAAATCGCCTTCCAACTCAGCGTGAGTCTTGAGTGGGCGAGTTCCTTTTTCATCAGTCAGCAAATACAGTAATATTTCTGCTGCTTTATGATTTTCAACACCGCAATCTTTAACAACTTCTTCCAGATAACGCTTAACCAGTTCTTCTTTAGTGCCGCGTTGCTGATATTCTGCCAGAGTTGTAGTATTCTCCCTTTGTAATTGCGCCCCCACAACCTGCAACTCAATGGGACGAACTTCACCCAATTCCCCGGCTAAATCTTGCACGAGTTTTTCAACTAAAGCAGATTCCAAGTGGAAATCAGCATTCTCTGTTAAACGCTGGATAATTGACTTCGCATCAGCAGGTGAGAAATTCCCCAACTTGTAAAGCACATTATTACTGAGAATGTCATTGCCAATAATCTTGAGACTGGGCAAATCATTGCACTCCAGCAAGTAATGGATATAATCTACTCGCAGCGATAAGATAACTTTCACCGATAGAACATTTAGACACTCTCCCAGAAACTCAAAGAATTGCTTCCGTTGTGCAGGTTCGGTGTAAACAAAGAAAAATTCCTCAAATTGATCAAAAATTAGCACCGTCCGCAGGTTACGTTCTTCATTTTCGCGTAATTGAGCAATTAACGACCTTGTAGAGACGCGATTCATCGCGTCTACACCGGCGAGTGAAGAAGACGCAGCGAGTAAAGAATGGCGATTTTGAATGTCAAAGGTCGGCGTTCCGAGTTCAGAGGTCGGCGTTCCGAGTTCAAAGGTCGGAGTTCCGAGTTCAGAGGTCGGCGTTCCGAGTTCTGAGGTCGGCGTTCCGAGTTCTGAGGTCGGAGTTCCGAGTTCTGAGGTCGGAGTTCCGAGTTCAAAGGTCGGAGTTCCGAGTTCTGAGGTCGGAGTTCCGAGTTCAAAGGTCGGAGTTCCGAGTTCAAAGGTCGGAGTTCCGAGTTCAAAGGTCGGAGAATCAGGATAGATGCGATGAATCGCGTCTCTACAAATTTCCCGTTCGTCACTCTTTGCCAAAAGCTTGCCTAATTCTTCCACCCAATTGGTGTAAACACGCATTACCACCGGCAGATAATCTTGAATACCGATCGCTTTATCCTTTAAAGCTGGCACTAATCCCGCATTCACCAGAGAACTTTTGCCTACACCCGATTGCCCATGAATTACTATCAGCTTATAATCAGGACGACCCATGCGTTCAATCAAACGTTCTACATCCAAGAGGCGACCAGATGCAGCAATTTCTGGGGCAATATTTCCTTGGGGAGAGTTTGAGCGCAATGTCTCTACAAATGCCTGTTTTGTAGCTTCTAACCTACCCGCACCAATAAAAGCCCGCAAACCAAATTGCTGTTCAATGGAACGCCGTTGCTGTTTGATTTTGTATGCTTTGAGATATTCTTTCTGCTCAAAATAAAGCTGCTGCAAAAATCTAAGAATATCCAAGTAAAGTCTGACATCTTCTAGGGGATTACCCACATCCCTAGAAGTTTCTAAGCTGAGAGTTGCCTGTTGAATTTGACCTAAATGGTATTGAGAACGACCTAAGATAAACTGATATAAGCTCAAATCTTTTGATTTGAAATCCCTTTCAGAAATATCAGCTAAATCCTCATACCCTTGCGTTAAGGCTTGATCCTCCCTAACCCTTCTTAAAGAAGAGGGAATTAAGCCCCCCTTTTTAAGGGGGGTTGGGGGGATCTTCCGGGGCAGAACATCACTAAATTGAGCTAAAACCCCTGATATATTCGCTGATTCCACATTGGGAATCGCAGCAAAAACTTCCAAAGCTTGCTTAACAACCTGATTTGCTTTAACCCAGTTATTTTGAGCCAAAGCCACCTCAGCTAAAAAACCGTAATCCTTAGCTAATTCCCTTAACTGGTTGTTAGTTTGATGTACTACTAAAGCTTGTTCTGAAAGGCTCTGCAACATTTCCCATTTTTGCAAGTCTCGCAAGACATCACCAAATTTAACTACTGCATTGGCGATGAAATCTCCATGACTTTTCACTGAATCTGGAAAACCTCTCTCCAAATCTCTCTCCTTGCAGGAGAGAGGCTTTGAATTCTCCCCCTTCCCTTGTAGGGAAGGGGGCTGGGGGGTTAGGTTTCGCGCTACATTACCTGAAAAGTCAATTAAATCTGGACTTTGAAACTGGCTAATAAAATTTATATACTCTTGAATATAATTCCAAGTCGTCTGCCAATGTGGATGATTAATATCTTGATGTTTAAAAGCTTTGAGATAATAGCAAAAGCCAATCTCACCGAGGATTTTTGCCTGTCTTTCTAAATTATTACTTTGCTGCCAAAGCTCTAAAGCTTTGTGATAATGCTGTAGCGCCGAATCTTTGTGATTATTTATCTGTTTAATAAAACCTAATAAAGATTCTAAATTAGCTTGAATCTCTAAATTATAAACATCTGGCTGATTGATTAAATATCTTTGCGCCGCTTGTAACTCGTTTTCCAGTTTAATATATACATCGACGCTAAATTTTAAGTTATTACTAAACCATTGATTAGCCGTTTCGATAATAAAATCTACTAATTCTTGTGTTGATATGGCAAAATCCCTTGTAGTTGCCCAACTTTCCAAGTCTGGCGCAAACTGTATTAGTTGTTTATAGATTTCATCATCAATCCACAACACTAAGGGAAAAGCAAAATTCTTGCGAAACTCTTCCCGCACCTGATTAGCAGAAGTTAACATCACAGACAAATTCTGCACTGATTCCAAACCGACAACCATCGCACAGGCTGGTATTTCTTCGCCGAATTCTTCCTGAATCGCAGTATAAAGAGTCCTGCGAGATTGCTGCACCGCCAAGACACGAATTTCGACTTGACAAATTTCTTGTAATTTTTGGATGAGGCGATCGCGTAAACTGGCATAATTACACCGTGCCAAAATCAGCTTAAACTGTCCCACAGAGGACTCTATCGCCCAAGCTAATTGTTGCAGAGTGCGTAGGCGTAGCCCGTCGTGGACATCGCTGTTTACATGGTCATCTTCTGGTGATTGCGAGTCTGTCATAAGCTAAGGATTCAAGACTACAAAATTAAACTTCCTGGCGTTTTAACTCCTGTATCAATACTTGAGTGCGTTTGCTAGCTTCTCTTGCTTGTTGTCTAAAATATTTAGCTTGCTGACGGTCACTTAAGCACACTTGAGATGCTTTTCTACTAAATTCAACAGCTTGTTTACTGAGTTCTTGAATACGAGTCTTTAACTCTGGGATTGTTTTCATATCTCCTCCTGTTCTGAAATTACAATCTCTAAATTTTCTATCTCTTCATAAAGTCTATCTGCTCTACTGGCTAGTAAACTAGCGTCCTCAAAATCGTTGTTTTCTACGGCTTTATCCGAGGCGGAGTACAATTCTTCTGTGATTTGGTGCAATTGTGCGTAAGCTTTTAACAAAACATTTCTGGTTTCTGCTTTCATAATCTAATTATTCATCGCTCTCCTATCTCCCAATACTGTTCGGTTAAGGCAAGAGACGCGATGAATCGCCGTCTCTACAATAATCATTGCAACTCCCTGGCTTCTGCCAAAACGGGATTAACATCAAACCAAGACTCGCCACCATCCCGATATTCAAATACAAACCGACTGCGAATCAGTTTTTGATATCCCTGGTCATCACTCACCTTTTTCCTTTCCTTGACATGACGTAACAATTGCCACTCATCATCAGAAATCGGTAACATTATTTCATTCCGCCGAGAACGAATAACTTGCTCTAAGGTTTCACGAGTTAGGGGAAGTTTCATTTCTTCTGTAATCCAGGTATTCAGCAGCCTCAGCACGTCGCGCACATGACCACCGCTCATTTTACATAACCGCTCTAAGCTAGCAGCACTATCAAAAATCTCGGTAATTTTATTTAAACGCTCCTCTGGTGTAAAGTCAGGAAAAGCTCTAGCTAATACCATCTGCTCCATGAGTGCCATTCCCTGTGTATGAACACTGCCATCAGGCCATTGTACAGGTACCATTGGTAACACCTTGGGATCTTCTGGGAAACGCTGGGTCAGCATCCCGTAATCATTGGAAAACTTCAAAGACAAGGGCATGGTATAGATTAGATGACAATTAAGCTTGGTCAAAAACTCACCTTGATCGACAAATAGATATTCTTGCTGCGGACGACCCCAAGCTTTGGCCCGATTATCTATGCGGTCAAGATTATCGACAATTACCACTAGACCATTTTTACCCTGCTGTTTGAGTTTAGCGATCGCAGGTTCTAATAATTCTTGATTAATCGCTTCTAGCAGTTTAGTTTTTTGCGGTGCTAAATATTGATTGAGTTTTTCTCGCAGCGTTGGGTCATTTTTCATCTTCGCTGTGATTTCACCAATCCCCACAGACAGAGAAAGCTTATCTTTATCTGCGGATAAACCGACATCACCAACCCCCGGAATCTTAAGTTTTCCCCCCGTCACCTCGGAGTTTAAGACCTTCCAAGCACCTTGGAGCAACTCATTAAACTTGTTAGGTTCCCCCAGGGTAATTTTATCCAGACTTTGACTCACCCGACGAGCGATCGCTAGCAGCACATCAGCAATATCAACATCGGTCATTTCCAAATCGTCGCTAGACTCAAAATAGACCACATGGAAGCCTAACTTTTCAAGTTCTGCTTGTAACCGTAATAGTTCTGTCGATTTCCCACAACCAATATGCCCAGTAAATAAAGTGCAAGTTGGTTCATGGGGCTTAAAAAAAGTAATTTTTTGCTTCAGTTTGCCAAGAATATCACCACCTCGAACTGAGGAAAAATCTATATAATACTTGCCATCAGAGCTATTGTTGACAAACAGAGTTCTGCTAGGGTCGGAAGCCTGATAAAATTCCCGTAAATCTATGGGCATAACGCTGGTAGTGCAATTATCTCGTATTGTCCCAGATATCCTTTTGAACAAGGATAAAGTTATTTACATCTTTGCATCTAAATATTTCGGACAATATTCGTTTTTTTCCATTAGCTTTGGGCTTGTCGTCAAACCTTGTACTGCGATAATTGGACACGAGTATCAAGTTATAGCATTTGCATAATTTTTTAACTTTGTAATGAGAGGTACTTTAAGTTACTTAATACTTCAAGCGCTACCCGTTTTCATGGTTAGCGTTAGGATAGCTATGTATTTTATTAAGGTATAAATATGGCTCAAACTTTTTACGTAAATTCAGTAACAGGCAGCGATACCAATTCAGGTAGCCAACAAACCCCATTCAAAACTATTAGCCAAGCCCTCAAGGTAGCTACAAATGATACCAAAATCCAACTAGCAGATGGTAATTACAATGCTGCTAGCGGTGAAGTGTTTCCATTAACGGTTGCATCTGGCGTGACAGTGGTAGGTAATGAAGTAAACAAAGGCAATGGCATTTTGATTGAAGGAAGTGGTAACTACCTGAGCCGGACTTTTGCTGGTCAAAATGTTACTTTCGTGCTATTAGATAAAGCCGAACTCCGGGGGGTGACTGTAACAAATCTCGCTAGCCGTGGTAGTGGTGTTTGGATTGAATCAACTGCCCCTACTGTTGCTAATAGCACCTTTACCAACTGTAAACGGGAGGGCGTATTTGCTACAGGCGATGCTAACCCAGTTATTATAGGTAATGTATTCAGTGAGAATGCAGCTAATGGAATTGCGATCGCTAAAAATTCCAAAGGTCAAATTCAAGGTAACACTTACTTCAAAACAGGTTTTGGCATTGCTATTAGTGATACCGCATCACCCATACTTCGAGATAACAAAATTTCCGAAAACCGTTCTGGGATTGTCATCACTGGTAATGCTCGTCCCGTATTACGTAACAATGTCAGTGAAAATAACACTGACGATGGTTTAACTATAGTTGGAACTGCCCTACCGGATATCGGCAGTACCAATAACCCAGGAGGCAATACTCTACGCAATAACGGTAAATTTGATTTGCAAAATGCCACCTCTAACAAGCTGGTTTCTGTGGGAAATAAAATAGATGCGTCTAAAGTCGCGGGAAATGTAGAGTTTGCAGATAGTTCGGTTCCAACTCCAACACCGATTCCAACTCCAACACCGATTCCAACTCCAACACCGATTCCAACTCCAACACCGATTCCAACTCCAACACCGACTCCAACCCCAACACCGACTCCAACTCCAACACCGATTCCAACTCCGATTCCAACTCCAACACCCAGTTCTATCGAATTAACCGATATTGGTAATCATTGGGCAGGTGCGTTTATTCGGGAATTAGTCAAATTGGGGATAGTTAATGGTTTTCCCGATCGCACATTTAAACCCGATGCTACAATGACACGGGCGCAATATGCAGCATTGCTAGTAAAAGCTTTCAACCCATCCCCAAACCGCCCGGTTATCAAATTCAAAGATGTACCAGCAGACTTCTGGGCATCCAAGGTAATTCAGCAAGCATATCAAGGTTTATTTCTCTCTGGTTTTCCTGACAATACCTTCAGCCCCAGCAAAAATATCCAGCGTGTGCAAGTGATTGTCTCTCTGGTGAATGGACTAGGGTTATCTGCTGATGGTACAGCAACTATCAAAGCTTTTGATGACCAAGCAAAGATTCCTGAATATGCCAAGGATGAGGTAGCAAAAGCTATGGATAAGGAGATTATCGTCAATCATCCTAATCTCAAACAACTCAATCCTACCCGCGATGCTACCCGCGCTGAGGTAGCAGTTATGGTATATCAAGCTTTGGTAGACGCTGGCCGTGTAGCGGCGATTAACTCGCCTTATATTGTGAGTGCTTGATTGACAAACCAGTAACGCCTACTGTCGGGAAAGCCAGGGATGCAAGGGAAGCATTAAAGGCAAATGGTGAAACATAATGTTTTGTATATAGCAGTTCTCGTTTACGGGTGTACCTCACGTAAACGAGAACTGCTATAAACGAACTACAGCTAGTTAAAATAATTCGTAATTCGTAATTAAACCCAACTAATCAAGTAAATTGTTCTTTACGTGTAAACCTGAGTATGGCGTTAAGGTCTTCCTCTTCTTCTTTGAAAACGTGGTAAAGTTCCCAATGCTGTTGAAGGTTTAACCAAAACTCAGGACTATTTCCAAAAAATTTTGCTAACCGCAAAGCAGTACTTGGTGTCACTCCACGCTTTCTATTCACTAGTTCATTGATTCGCTGATAGGGAACATGAATTGCTTGAGCAAGTTCAGCTTGTGATATCCCAAGAGGCTCTAGAAAATCCTTGAGTAAAATTTCGCCAGGATGAGTGGGAGGACGATATTTAGGGATTCTCATTGCAGCATACCTCAATCATGATAATCGACTATTTTAATCTCACAAGCTCCTTCTGTTTTCCACACAAAGCATATTCGATACTGATCATTAATCCGAATACTATACTGTCCTTTTCTCCCTGACTTTAAGGCTTCTAACCTATTGACTAGTGGGGCTTTCATATCATCTAAAGAAATTGCTGCGTTTAATTGATCTAATTTTATTTGGGCGACATTCCAAAGGTTAATGGAGCAAGTTTTTCGAGCGTCTTTTGAATCGTTCCCATCAAAAACATCTTTAGTGCCCTTGTCTTTGAATGACACTATCATAACTAACTTGATAGCACGGATATTATGCTAATATAATAACAGAATTATCATATAAAATACCTAATGTAAATTAAAAAAGTCAAAAAAACAACCCTCAAAAGTAAGAAACAGGTTTTTTATAAAAAGCTGAAAACTACATGGGATAATAAAAATCAATGATACGACCGCGTAAGGTCTTTGGTCAGCATTGGCTCAAAAGTGAAAAAGCACTGGACGCAATTATTAAAGCAGCAGAGTGTACAAAAGGCGATCGCGTCCTGGAAATTGGCCCAGGAACCGGCATTCTAACTCGTCGTTTATTCCCCTTAGTGCAATCTCTGGTTGCAGTTGAAATAGACCGCGATTTGTGTGAGCTATTAGCAAAGCAACTGGGTAAAACTGAAAACTTCTTACTATTGCAAGGGGATTTTCTTACCCTAGATTTACCATCACATCTAGCGGCATTTCCCAATTTTCAAAAGCCAAATAAAGTAGTAGCCAATATCCCCTACAACATTACAGGGCCAATCATTGAGAAACTGCTGGGTACGATCGCTAACCCCAACTCAGAACCATTTGACTCAATAGTGCTACTGGTACAAAAAGAAGTAGCAGAAAGGTTGTATGCTAAACCAGGGTCAAGAGCTTTTGGGGCGTTAAGTGTGCGGGTACAATATTTAGCAGAGTGTGAATTAATTTGCACAGTTCCAGCCGCCGCATTCCAGCCACCGCCAAAAGTTGATTCAGCAGTGGTGCGATTGCGTCCCCAAAAAAGGGAAATACCAGCACTTGAACCAAGACGGTTCGAGAACTTCTTAAAGTTGGGGTTCGGTGCCAAACGCAAAATGTTACGAAATAATTTGCAATCAGTTGTAGAACGCGATCGCCTGACCCACTTACTGCAACAATTAGAAATAAATCCCCAGTCCCGTGCCGAAGACCTCAGCGTTCAGCAATGGGTAACTCTAACTAATTTACTCACCCCTGAGTAGCCATAACTCAGCACTGAAAATGCATTCCTACACCCTAATTGCCCCTGCTAAAATCAACTTGTATCTGGAAATCATTGGCGATCGCCCCGATGGTTATCACGAGTTAGCCATGATACTCCAAAGTATCGGTCTTGCAGACCAAATTGATCTGCATTCCATTAGCGCTGACAGCATTCGCGTTCATTGTAACCATCCACAAGTCCCAACAGATAACACTAATCTGGCATACCGAGCAGCACAACTAATGACAACACAATTTCCTGAAGCCTTTAGGAAATATGGAGGTGTAGAGATTACGATAAACAAGCACATTCCTGTAGCTGCTGGATTAGCTGGGGGTTCGACAAATGCAGCAGCCGTGTTGGTGGGAATAGATTTATTGTGGAAGTTGGGACTAACTCAGTCAGAATTAGAAGAACTGGGAGCTATACTCGGTTCAGATGTGCCCTTTTGTATAGCGGGTGGAACTGCGATCGCCACAGGTAGAGGTGAACAACTTTCTCCCCTACCGAGTTTAGATACCATCTATATAGTGTTAGCGAAATACCGCAGCTTGGAAGTTTCTACCGCTTGGGCATACCAAAACTATCGGCAACAGTTTGGTAATTCTTATATTCGAGATATCGACAACTTGGCAGCACGTGCTAATGCAGTCCATTCAGGAGCAATTGTCAAAGCTATCTTTGATAAAGACACAAAACAAATTGCCCAAAAACTGCACAATGATTTAGAGCGCGTAGTATTGCCAGCGTATCCCCAAGTCTTGCAACTACGAGAAGTAATTGCAAATCAGGAAGGCATTTTAGGAACAATGATGTCGGGTTCTGGCCCCACAGTATTTGCTCTCGTTGAGTCTCAACAGCAGGTAGAACAACTTAAGCTGCAAGTGAGGGAAGCAATTCCTGATGAGGATTTAGAATTGTTTGCGACTCGGACAATTACGCATGGTATTCAAATAGCTTCATCAGTTTAAATAAATATTTATTGTTAATAAAGCATCTGAAATGGGACAAGAATTATTCTCAAAACCCAATTCTCCAATCCAAAACCTCAAATCTAAAATGATATGAATAACCAAAATATTACACCACAAACAGATGCTAAAGTACAGGTTACAGCGAGTCCATTACGCTGTTTAACTGGTGCTGTGATTTCGGGAGGAATGGGATTTGCAGCGTACTCACTGATGATTGCGATCGCCACAAATTTTGCCACCAAACCCATCCATTCAGTTAATCCATTAGTGATCAGAATTTCCTCTGCTGTTCGTACCTTGGTCGTTGGTGTAGTTGCCTTAGGAAGTGGAATATTTGGTATAGTGGCAATTGGTTTGTTGGCTTTGGGAGTGCAATTATTAGTGCAGCAGTTGACCAAGCAAAAAAGTAGTGAAAACTGATACTGATGGACGAAAGTTAGGTGGTTTTAGTTGATGCTGAATTTAGTATTGGATCAATCGTAATAATTTATGACTCAAGAACTTTGGGATTTAAGAAAGTCTATTCTTGATGGACGTTATGATGATGCTTTGGTACTTGTTGATGAGTTGGAGTTGATGAGTCGAAAGAGTTATATTAGAAATATTAGAAGTTTTCTCATCCGGCTGATTACTCATTTGATTAAAAATCAGGTCGAACAAAGATTAACTAATTCTTGGGTAGCCTCTATTAAAGGCTCTATTTTAGAAATTCAAGATTTAAATCTACAGGATAATAAGACTTCTCATTATGTGAAACAAGATGAATGGGAAGATTTGCTGGATGCTGCTTATGATGCAGCAATCGATCCTGCATCTGCTGTAATTTTTGATGGTTTGTATACACCTAAGCGACTGCAAACAATGGTTGATAAATCCCTGATTCTCTCTAGAACAAAAGATTTTTTAAATTTGACTTATACAAATTCTCAAAAATCTTTGCCTAGTGCTATTGATGAGATGTTGGGGGATTTACCTGGTAGTCAAGAATGGTCAGAAGGTAAATAAAATTGGAGATTACCCGATTTCACAGCCAGAATTAAAAGGTAGTGAAAACTAACACTGATGGACGAAAGTCAGGTGGTTTTAGTTTATGCTGAATTTAGTATTGAATAAATCGCTACAAGTTATGACTCAAGAACTTTGGGATTTAAGGAAGTCTATTCTTGATGGACGTTATGATGATGCTTTGGTACTTGTTGATGAGTTGGAGTTAATGAGTCGAAAGAGTTATATCCGAAATATTAGGAGTTATCTCATCCGGCTGATTATTCATTTAATTAAAAATCAAGTTGAACAAAGATTAACTAATTCCTGGGCAGCTTCGATTGAAGGTTCGATTTTAGAAATTCAAGATTTAAACTTACAGGATAATAAGACTTCGCATTATGTCAAGCAAGGCGACTGCGAAGATTTGCTAGATGCTGCTTTTGATGCAGCAATCAAGCCAGCGTCATCTGAGATTTTTGATGGTTTTTATATACCTAAGCGACTGCAAACAATGGTTGATAAATCACTGATTGTCTCTAAAACAAAAGATTTTTTAAATTTGACTTATACGAATTCTCAAAAGTCTTTGCCTGGTGCTATTGATGAGATGTTAATGAATTTACCCGGTAGTCAAGAGTGGTCATAAGGTAAGTAAAAATGATTATGTGAGGAATTTGTAGTAAATTTATGACATCTACCACCAAAGCAGAAGATTATCAAGCAATTGCTCCTGGTGAACTCTGGATTTATCGTCGGAGTAATTTGCTTATCTATCATTTCGATGGGCAAGTGTATCAAGAGAGCCAAACCAGTTACAATTTTCCTGATTTTGATGTTAGGAAACTGATACCGCAGTACGTTGATCTTGCTAGGGTAGTCTCTATCCATTGCAGATAATCTACTTCGTAAAGAGTTTGGAAATCAGTTTTTAGAGGAGACATGAGAGTTTCCATAGCGAAGTTGCTAGATTATCAACCGAGTGAAAAAGCATATATATTTTATAGTTTAACTTATCCAAATCGCCCTAATTTTACTCTGTCAATTGCGGCAATTCAAAAGTGACATCTTCGTACACATCTGCGATCGCACACTGAAAATCTACACTTGTCAGATGAATTGTGTCTTTATCTGTATAGGGATAAAGTACCCATTGTCCCTCTAGGTTACGGCGAAAACATTCCAAGTTCATTCGGTTTTGACTTACAAGCACATATTCTTGAAGTGACTCTATATGTCGGTAATCAGCAAATTTATCACCTCTGTCAAAGGCTTCTGTTGTAGGAGATAGCACCTCTACAATTAAACAGGGATAACGTAGAAAGTTGTCAAAAGCTTTATCTCGTTGGTCACAACTTACAATTACATCAGGGTAATAATAAATATCAATCGACTCAATTTGTGCTTTTGTGTCTGATATATAAGCTTGACATCCACTCCCACGCAAATGATTTCTCAACAGTGAAGCAATATTAAGAGAAATGATAACATGACCATTACTTGCCCCTGCCATTGCATAAACCTCTCCTTGCCTATATTCATGCTTGATAGGGCTGGTTTCTTCTGCTTTTAGATAATCTTCAGGAGAAATATAGCTATAACTGACATTTGCAACCATTTGTACTGACCTTGTGTTGTGTCCTTGTATCTAGTTTAAGAGAAGATGACGGCTAAATCCGCTAAGTGTGTATCTCTATAAATCTAGCTATTGCTAGATGCTGTAATTCTCTTAAAAGCTATAATTTACGTCTGTTGCACCGAGAGATTAACTTGTGGATGTCATATTAGAACGATCGCACGAATTGAAACAAATCTTAGTTGATTTTGTCCTTGATGCTGAAGGTGAACTTGCACAAGCGCTGGAAACTTATGCAGCAGCGCAGTTACGCCGGGGAAGTGGCGATAGTACACAGCAGGACTTAATTATCGACAGCTTTATTACAGAAGGGAAAGTTGGTGAGAAGTCACCATTAGAGTTGTTTATCGCCAGCCATCCAGATTTAGAAGAGAGCGATCGCAACCTGATCAACAGCTGGCATCATAGTTTTATTGGCTTATTTGCCATTACTAATATCCTACCTGATCCCTTTGAGTTGACAAACTGGCTAACAGATAAACGCTATATTGTCAAGCCAAATAATGTCCAAACCCTACAGGCAATATCTCGGTTGAAAGTAGGAGAAATTTTACTAACTCGCATTTCTCCTGTTACCGACAACTATTGGATGTTTTCTGGACCTTATACAGTGATGGGTAAATTGGGTAAACCAAAACTTGCTGTAGCAATTGGTAATTTTAAAGAAAACTATAAAGGTAATCTTTACAGCGATGCTCCAGACTTGCTAGAGTCAGCTTGGCAGTCAGTAGGACAATATCATCAGCAATTTGTGGACTTTTTTAGCACTGATGAAATCACGTTATCTGGATACCACCTTAATAAAAAAATAGCCGAATTTCAAGAAGTAATTACTGAAAAAACCTTTGCAGCAGCAGGAATTGATACTTCCAAATCTCTGGCTGAAGTAGCAGAAGCAGCTGGCATTGGAGACGAGGAAATCAAAGCAGCAGCAGCAGAATTTGGGGCTGACTCAAACGCAGTTTCTCAGATGTTTAACAACAAAAGCGGTAATAGCAAAATGGTTATGCCAAAGGTTGAATTACCTGCCGAACTCAAGAAAGCAGAACAGGTAACGGCTCTTTCTGATCCCCGTTGGGGACAAATGTTTTTACCAACATATAGTAGGGTACAAGCAATTTTAGCGGCAGAAGATTGGCAAAGTGTTGAAGGGGCTGAAAAATTAATTCGCTATTATCTCGAAGATAAAAGTATTAACGCCTTTATTTGGTATCGATTAGCGCAACAGTATCCAACTCAGTTAGAAAAGGTGTTGCAGAAATATTTGCAACGTCCAGAGTTTCGCCTTGAAAACGATTTGGACACACTTTTGCAAGAATTCAACAAACTTATTGAGCCAGAATTACCAGAAATCGCTAGTGTCCCCATACATCTACACAATTTATTTCAAGAAGCTTTAGGAGAAGTTAACAAATCTAAGCCCAAAGGTAAGGGGCAAAAAAAGTCAACAAAGGGTTTTCAATAAGGTTAACAAATCTATCCAATATCTCACCCTACTCACTTAGGGTTATATGCTTCCCAAGGTAGAGTCATTTTTAAGAGCGTACAGCTAGCTGTACGCTCCCAGCGCCTATTTGGTAAAATCAGTGTTAAAAATGAGATAAAAAGTGGGTATTTATATTTAAAGACGGATAGATAGCAGTTGAGCAATCTCATCTACGATTTTCTCTGGACTCTCAAGCTTGACTAGAAATCGATTAAAGCCAGAATTCAAAGCCTTATGACTTGAAACCTCCCGTGTATAAGAAGTTATAGCGATCGCTGGCAACTGCCTTATGGATGGGCAAGAATGCACCCGAATTTGCTTAATTAACCAATTTCCATCATGCTGGGGCAACTTCACGTTGCACAGTAGAATGTCTGGATGAAGGGATTCTACCAAATCAAGGGCTGCTTCTGCATCAGTTAAAGCCCTCACCTCTGCACCTGCTGCTTCCAAAATGAAGGTAAGCAAATCTGCAATATCTGGCTCATCCTCTACTAGTAAGATCAGAATTCCAATCAGGTGCTGGAGAGAATCTAATTCAGTTTCTCGGTTGATTTTTTGATCGGTTGTCATGCCGCCCTTTTATTACTTGCTATAGTTTGCCATTTCTATTGCAACGGATAGAGCGGAATATGTATTCATCCTAAATACACAAACTTGGGGTGAAAAGCTTGATCAATATGAAGAAGTTAATTCACCGATCAACATTGACCGCCCTGTTAGGTAAGCGATCGCCCCGATTAATTCATCTATGTCCACAGGCTTTAATAACCATTTGTCAAACCTTGCTTCCGACTCCGAAAATCGAGCTTCTAACTCTTCAAGTGCCGTGACTGCGATAACGGGAGTGGATTTGTCAAGCCTATCTTCGATTTGTCGGATCTGACGTAGCAGCGAATAACCATCTTCACCGGGCAGGGCAATATCACTAATTACTAAATCTGGGCAAAGTTCGACAAACGCTGCTAAGGCTTGATGTACAGTGAAAGTTGAATGAACTTCGATCCCATACAACTCAAGCAAACAAGTCATCCAGACACAGGAATCGAGGTTATCATCGACCACTAATACTCGCAACCCGTCCATTGTAAAAGTGTTAGGAATGGGCATATTAGGAGCCTCACTCTAAGTGAATGTCACAGTATCTAACGAAAATTTAAGAATTAGTGCATTTTTCATAGAAAAATAAGATTTCCATAATTTTACTTAACATTTCTCGTTTACGTGAGGTACACCCGTAGGGGCACGGCATGCCGTGCCCCTACACCTTGGGATATAACGTTGTACCGCATCTGAATGGGAACCGCTATATTACTTGTTCAAAGATTTGTGTAAATAATTCTATTGGCAGTGTTTGAAGCCTTTTTGAAAGTGCTTGTGCGCTGATTTGAATTGGTCCTATCCACAGCAATCCTTCTTCAGATAATATCCGCCCTACTTCTCTGATTCCGGGAATTTGACGATACACAAGGCTTAACACTACCGCCATCATTACTGATAATGTCAGTATTCGCGAGTGCAGTTTTTTTCATCTTTACCTGAACATGATTTTAGTGGTTTAAAGCTTGTTGGTGACAGCAGTGAAAACAGTTGTTTCTCTATTTGTTCAATTAGTGGCGTGGGTATATGTTTTTGCTGCCGCAGGTCTGGGTTTCCAAGTCTGGCTGGACGTTTTGTACTCATGATGTATCACTAAGAACATCTAGTTTGATGTTCTTAGATTACATCTTATGCTGACTTTTTGCTTAAGTTGACACCAATGGGCATTGCCATGCCCTTACCAACGTATTTGTATCATTATTAAAGTGAAATGGTATTACTTTAGTGGAATCATAATAACAAACTCGGCACCTTCTCCTGGTGCTGAAATACACTGGATTTGCCCACCGTGTCTTTTAACAACAATTTGATAGCTGATTGATAATCCCATACCTGTCCCTTTACCCACAGGTTTTGTCGTGAAGAAGGGGTCAAATAAGCGTTTGCGTACTTCCTCAGTCATGCCTAAACCATTGTCGGCAACGCTAACGATTACTCGGTCTTCTTGGATGAAGGTGCGAATGCGAATCTGGGGAAAAGTCATTTGTGCTTGGTCATTTGTCCTTTGTTCAGTGTTGTTTACTAATGACAAATGACTAATGACAAATGACTCTTCTAAAACATCGATCGCATTTGCCAACAGATTCATAAACACCTGATTCATCTGTCCGGCGTGACACACTATCGATGGTAGGTTGCCGTAGTCTCGGATGACTTTAATTTCGGGACATCCTGGTTTGGCTTTTAGGCGATGTTGCAGTAGCAGTAAGGTGCTATCCATACCTTCGTGAATATCCACTGCCTTTGTGCCGTCTTCATCAAGGCGAGAAAAATTGCGTAAAGATAGGACAATCTGCCGAATGCGCTCGGCTCCCATGTTCATAGAATCCAAGATTTTGGGTAAATCTTGCTTGATAAAGTCTAAATCAATGGCGTAGATTTGTTCGTGAATCTCTGGTATTGGTGGGCAGTAGTTCTGTTGATAAAGTTCTACCAAGTGCAGCAAGTCTTTGATATATTCACTGGCATGGCTAATATTGCCATAGATGAAATTTACAGGGTTATTGATTTCATGAGCAACACCTGCAACCAACTGTCCTAAACTAGACATTTTTTCAGTTTGAATCAGTTGGGCTTGGGTTTGTTGAAGTTCTAGCATCGCCGCTTCTAGTTGCTGGGCTTTGTCTTGGGCAGTTTGGACAGCGATGCGACTTTGGGTGTAAAGTTTAGCTTGGTCAATAGCGATCGCTAGTTGAACTGTAACTGCTTGTAATAATTCTACTTCGTTGTCTAGCCAAGACCGAGAGCCATTACAATAACCACAGCTAAATGTGCCAATTTCGCCTGATTGGGTGTGTACGGGCAGTGACATAAAGGCAGTGAAACCAAAATCCTGCATAAACTGCCGTGCGGTGCAATCGTTCACAGTCTCAATATCATTAATGCGGATGATTTCTCCGTTTAAGGTTTTGGCTGCAATTAGTTCGATTTCTGCATTAGTTGCTTGCTCGTTAAGCAGACAGGGTAAAAAGGAACTTTTCGCCTCATATACTCTCTCCCAGTATGGTACATCAGCATCTTGCCGATACCACAAGAAGGCGCAGCGATCAATTTGGAATAAGTTGCGAATCTCCTGCACTGCGGTTTCCACAATGTGATTGAGATCCAAAGAAGCTCGAATCTGGCTAGAAAGACGATTGAGTAATGCTTCCCTTTGAGCAAGAGCTTGCAGAGCTTCTTCTGCTTGTTTGCGTTCAGTGGTGTCATTGGCGTTTTCGACAATGGTGCGAAACTTAGTATCGCCTTCT
>JBBSCU010000087.1:0-18049 GCA_038249935.1 Chroococcales cyanobacterium | reverse complement strand
GTAGCCACCGATAACGTCAATACCCACAAAAATTAAGCCGTCTTGGCGTAAGCGCTCGGCTAATTGGGTACAAATTTCATCCTCTCTTGGAGTAATTTCAGTTTGAGCAACTGTGCCACCAGTTGCCATATTATTGCGAAAATCAGTTCCGCTAGAGAGGCGATTAAGCGCCCCAATTGGTTCGCCATTGAGCAGGATAATTCGCTTATCTCCCTCTTTTGCCGCCGGGAGATAGGTTTGTACCATTACTGGCACTCTACCTTGAAGGGTACTAAGTTCGACAATCGAGTTAAAATTGCGATCGCTTGATTGCAAAAACAAAATTCCTTCCCCAGCTTTGTTACCCAGTGGTTTGAGAATCGCGGCTCCCTTTGCTTCCACAAATTCCCGGATAAACTGCTTATCAGCACTGACAATTGTCTCTGGAATCGCTTTAGTAAACTGGAGGGCGTACATTTTCTCATTTGCCCCTCGAATACCGCTGGGACTGTTAATCAACAGAGTTTTATTTTGGTCAATGTAATCCAGAATGTAGGTAGCATAGAGGTAGGAATCATTGACTGGTGGATCTGTCCGCATAAATACGGTATCCATCGTCTCTAAAGAAGTTAAGGAGGAATCGCTCAACTTATACCAAGGATTCGCCGCTACCCAGCGTCCCTCCACCAACTGCACTGGTACAAGTTCGACTCGCTGTAGGAAAGCCCAAGCTTTGCCATCCACTACACTCAGTAAGTTTGCCTGAGTTATCCAAACTTCATGTCCCAGAATTTGCGCTGCTTCAATCAGGGCAATGCTGGTATCATGACACGGGTCAAGCTGATGGATAGGATCAATAATAAAAGCCAGTTTCACCCTTTATACCTCAATCACCAAGAAATTAAATGGTTATTTAATTATTATCTCTTGATGATCTCACTAATTGATCTATATATATACTGATGAGCAAAACCTTGAAGTTAACATCTTTGGGATAGACTTTAGTTTTGTGGAGAAAAAGTCCGTAAACAAGGCAGCACATTGTTCTTCCAGAGTTGTAGCGACTGCCGTGTGTAGCGGCTTGTCGCCAGTCATCGCAATATCTTCTGAATCTACACGCTATTACTAGAAGTTAGTAGCTCATCTAGCTTACCTTGACTATCTAAAGCGTGGATATCATCACAACCACCAATATGATTATCATTAATGAAAATTTGTGGTAAAGAGCGCCGTCCATTTGCTCTTTGAGCCATTTTATTTCTGGCTGTCTCATCTCCATCAATGCTGTATTCGATAAATTCAACACCCTTGTCTTTCAGCAAACTTTTGGCACGAATGCAAAACGGGCAAGTCCTCCAGGTGTAAATTTCTACTTTTGCAGCCATAATGTCCTCAAATTAATTTAATACTTCTTAATTTTATAACTTTGCCACTGACTGTAGCTGCCTTATCCTAGTTTGTCTTTCTCCTCAGAAGCCGCTAACTAGGTTTATATCAAAAAAATTAGCCAAGAGATAAAGTCTGGACTCTTGACTAAAATATTATGTCTGTAGCAATTTTCTTAAAAAACAGGATTGTGAGAATTGCTTATAAGGCGTAACTCAATTGTCAGTTAGTACTCAAGTTCTCATTTAAGCTAAAACTAGAGACTTTTTCTTAGCTACTCTCAGCGCACCCACAGCAAATAAGCCAAGCGCGGCTGCTGTAGCAGGTTCAGGTACCTTTTTAGGTGACGGTGCAGGGGGTGTGTAGAAAGGGGCTTGTCCTTTGAGTTTGCTACTTTCGTTACGATTGGCTCCAGAACCGACGCTCATTAAGCGCACTCCAAAGTTTTGACCATAAAACTGAGCTAAAGTTAGAGCTTTTGAAGTGTGCGATAGGGTAAAGGTCGTCGATTGGATGTCGCCTTTTCCTTGACCTATACCTTCTTGACCAATTTCTACCCCAGCATCAAAGGAGCCGCCACCACCGTTAAGATTGTTACTATTACCACCAACAGAGTTAATTGTTCCAGCCGGCCCAAATTTGCTAGCTGTTACATTTGTACCTGTCACTTTGAGACCACTGAGAAGCGTATCATCGAAAATGTTGAAGAAGACTCCGCGTATGTCAGCAATTGTGTTGCTGCCAGTGGATAAATAATCTACTTTAAACTGAACTTTACCAGCTCCTGCTATTGCGTCATCCAAGGTAAACTTTACTTGAGTATCTGCGCCTGTGAACTCATTGATAGTGAAATTCATCGAAGCGGCATTCGCTGGGGCAAAAGCAGAAGATGATATTACAACGGCAGTAGCAGCCAAAAAGGATGGTATCGCTGAAGTGGAAAATAGATGTTTCATGTTAATCAATAATTTGCAAAAAAAATGCTAAAACTCAGTTGCAGATAATGGGAATTTGCTGCTTGCTACCCATCTAAAATCAGATGCACTTAGTAAAAAGCCTTTCACTAATCTAAACATAGAATTAGTAGTTGTCTATGATACAAGCCTTAAGTTCAAAAAGACTTTATTTTTGGCTTCATATAACAAAAAACCCAGTATTGCTACTGAGTTGTCTTATAACTAAAAATTTATTAAACTAAAGCATTTACCCGTAGTCAACGGCATATTCAATCAGCTGTATCCCTACTCAAACTTGATTGTGGCCAATGAGATTAACGATCGCTATAGCTAAATCGATTGGTTCAACAGGTTTAGGTAGGTGTTTTTGAAATCCTGCTGCCATTGCTTGGTTGTAGTCAATTTCGGCTGCATAAGCAGTCAAAGCGATCGCTGGAATTTGTCCACCTTGCTCTGGCGGCAATTTTCTTACCTCGCGCAGCAGCATATAGCCATCCATAAAGGGCATTCCAATATCGCTTAAGAGAATATCTGGTTTTGACTGAGCTAATGTTTCGAGTACTTCAGCTGCCGATTCAACTGCCGTTACAGTTGCCCCATATTGCTCCAGCGCAAAGCTAAAAAAGTCTCGGATATCAGCCTGATCGTCCACAAGCAGGATTTGCACTCCAGCAAGTAATGAGTCTTGAGTGCTTAATTCTGGTTGAGAAGCTTCAATACTCTGATCTCGTAACTCAGAACTTTTGACCAAAGGTAGCTTAACTGTAAAGGTTGCTCCCTGTCCTTCTCCAAGACTATCAGCATGAACTGTGCCACCGTGTAGTTCTACGAGACGGCGCACAATTGCCAGTCCCAATCCCAATCCGCCAAATACTCTCGTTGTCTTGGCATCTCCTTGGCGGAAGTAGTCAAATACGTAAGGCAAAAATTCCGGGTTGATACCTTTACCTGTATCAATCACCTGGATTTGGGCATCTAACCCGACTTGCTCTAGACGGACTTCTACTCGTCCTTCTACGGGTGTGAATTTGACAGCATTGGAGAGGAGATTCCATATTACTTGTTGCAAGCGATCGCTATCGCCTAAAACTTTGCCGATATCATTACTTAACACCGTTTGAATTTGGATTGACTTGGCTTCTGCTGCCAAACGTACCGTTTCTAGTGCAGATGCGATCGCTACTTTCAAATTTACTGCATAGAGTTCAAAGTTTACCTTACCTTGTAAAATCCGCGAAACATCAAGTAAATCTCCAATAAGTTGGGTTTGTAACTTGGCATTGCGCTCGATTGTTTCCAAAGCTCGGATTCTAGTGGCTTCGTCGAACTTGCGGGTTCGGAGTAACTTCGCCCACCCTAAAATCGGATTTAAGGGAGTTCTGAGTTCATGGGAAAGGACAGCGAGAAATTCATCCTTGATTCGGTTAGCTGTCTCGGCTTGTGCCCTTGCAGTCTTTTCGGCTTCGTAAAGTTGAGCGCGAGCGATCGCTTGTGCACACTGCTGTCCCAGTGTCAACATAAATCCCCGGTCTTCTTCATTAAATATTTGGACAGTGGCAAAGCTTAATCCCAGTGCGCCAATTATTTTGCCTTCTGCGATCAACGGAATGGAAGCCCAGGCTTGATTTCCGGTGAGAGCCACAGCATCTACTAAGTTGGGATAGTTTGCCATCAAAGCTGCGAGATTTTCTAAAAAAATCGGCTTTTTAGTTCTGACTGTTTCTGCTATTTGGTTAGCAGCAGCGATGGGAAAACTTGTCCAAGCATCTACGAGGGATTGCGGATAGCCAGTTGCTTGCACAACTTTTAAAGTACTGACATCAGCAAGTAAGACAACGGAGCCAGCCGTGGCTGACAAGGCGGCAATACCTTGGTTTACCACTACGTCAGCTACCTGTTGGGGAGTTAGGGCTTCCGAGAGGGACGCAGTTATTTTTTGTAAAAGTACAATGCGATTCACAGACTGTTCAGCTGCTTGTTTTGCCTGTTGAGTTTCCTGGTAGAGTCTGGCGTTGTCAATTGCTGTCGCAGCCCGACGAGCAATATCCTCTGCTAAAGCCAAATCTGTCTGTTTGTAGTGCCGACCTGATTCGGCTGTAAAAAAAGATATGGCTCCAAATAATTGCCCACGGGAACGGACTGGAATCACCATTAGAGAATGAATATTCAGGCTTCGCAGCAATTGCAGATGTGCCGCGTCTTGAGCCATGTACACAAGATGAAAGTCCGATAATTCGGGGTAAAATACCGAAATTCCCAACTGTAGCTGCTCTACAAGGTATTTTGCTCGGCTTTTGGGTAGATAATACCGTTGAATTTCAGCTAGAATATCTCGTTTTGCGGCATCGGCAATGGCGATCGCAATTTGTTTACTTGACCAATCTTCCTGAAAAACATCTACAATACACCAATCAGCCAGAGTCGGAACTGCCAAATTAGCCACATTTTCCAAGGCAATTTCATAATCCAATGAAGCAGCGAGTAAGGTACTGGCTTCGACTAAAAACTGTTGTGTCGTTTCAACTCGTTTGCGTTCGCTAATATCCTCAATAATACCCACTGCATACTTTGCTTGTCCCTTAGCATCCCAAACTGCTGATAAGGTCAGGTTTACCCAAACGATGGCAGCATCTTTGCGGATGTAGCGCTTCTCTATGGAATAACCACTAATTTCTCGTGCTAAAACTTGCCGAGTATTTTCCCAATCAATCTCCAAGTCGTCAGGGTGGCTAATTGCTTGAAAATTCATCTGGATTAACTCTTCATAGCTGTACCCAGTAATTTCGCACAGAGCAGGATTAATTTGCAGAAATCGTCCATCTAACGCGATTAAAGTAATGCCTACAGCCGCTTGGTTGAACATTGCCCGGAATCTTTCTTCGCTTTCGCGCAACGCAACTTCTGTTTGCTTTGCTACTGTCACATCTGCAAGAATAATCCCAATTCCCACCGTTTCGTCCATTCTGTTCTTGACTGGGTAATAGTTGCCCAGCCAATAGCCATAATGTCCGGGTTGTCCCCTTGTCTCACCGCTAATTTCCACATTTAGCAGAGGTTCTCCAGTATCCAACACGCGCTGTAACTGTAGCTCAAACTCAGCCATCATTTGGGGAAACACTTCCCCAAATTTGCGTCCGAGATGCTCTTCTATGGTTAAACCGTTAATGTCAGCGAAAACCTGATTAATTCGGATATATCGCAGTTCCCGATCCAAAAAGCAGACAGCGACGGGGGCACCTGCGAACAGGGCATCTAAAAGAGACAGTGATTCGGCATAATGCACTAAAGCCTTGTGGACATCTCCATAAAGTCGGGCATTTTCCACCGCTAAGGCAGCACGATCGGCAACATCATTTGCTAAAGTCAGGTCAGAGCGATCGTAGCGGCGGTCTGATTCGGTGGTGACAAACCTGATGCAGCCGAGTACTTGTCCTCGTACTACTAAAGGTACAATCATTGCAGACTTAATCCCCAATTGCCGAACAATGTCTAAGTGTTCTTGATTCTGAGTCATCGCTACTAAAAACGAGTCAGATACCTCTGGGATTAATTCGCTTTCCCCGGTTTGCAGTACCCTAGTAATGGCATTCGCACTTTTGGAATCTGGCACATACTGCTGAAGTTGACGCGCCCACTCGGCTTTAGTCGGATCTGCGTGAGCGATCGGTAAGCGGCGAATGGAACCATCTTCATTTAAAATATCGAGGCTACACCAATCAGCTAGCTGGGGAACTGAGATTTTGGCGATTTGTTCTAAGGTTTCTTCATAATCTAGCGAAGTAGAGAGTACACTACTAATTTGAGCGAGATAGCGGAATCTTTCCTCAGACTGCTTGCGTTCTGTAATATCGAGAACAAAGAAAGCTCCTTGATCTACAGTTCCTTCAAAGTGGCTACCACCGATCAAAATCGGAAAGCGTGAGCCGTCTTTACGAATATATTCCTTCTCGTAAGTGGTGCAAAATATGCTGTCTTGAAATTGAGTCAGTGCTTGCTCATCGAGTGAATGGTACTGTATTGGAGTTAAATCTTGCCAGCGAAGTGTTCCGGCAAGTAATTCTTCACGGGTATAACCCACCATATTCAGCAAGGCATCATTAGCTTCTATAATTCTGCCATCCTGATTCCAGAAGCCAATACCAATCATGTTTGACTCAACTATGCTGCGAAACTTGGCTTCGCTTTCCCGTAATGCTTGCTCAGTCTGCTTGAGTTGAGTAATATCAATTGAACTAATGCCCACTCCCAACAACTGCCCATCTGGTAAACATACCGGATAATAGCTGACAAGACCATAATAGGTTTCACCCCTTACTTCCTGGTTAAGCAACGGCTCCCTAGTTTGCATCACTTGCCTAAAGATCGGCTCAATTTGCGTTGCCCATTCCGGTAGCACTTCCCCAAAGGTGCTGCCAATGTGTTGACTTTGCGGCACACCGGTTGTAGCTGCTAACGCTTCATTAACGTAAACATAGCGAAGTTCAGTATCGAGAAAAGCCAGTCCCACTGGTGAACTAGCCAGCCAAGCATTGAGCAACGCTAGAAATTCGTCTTTTTGCTGAACGGCTTGCTGAAGTTGCCGGTGCAGCCGAGTATTTTTTAAACATAGGATACTGAATAGCAATCCTTGTAATGTAAACAACCCAATTCGCACAATATTGGAGAAGTCAAAACTCAGATCATGGACTGGCAAAATAAAGAAGTAATCGCTCAGTAGCCCAGACAAGAAGGTTGCTAAAAGTCCTGACTTGAAACCACCATACCAGGCACTCACCATTACAGCGCTAAAGAATAGCAGGAAAGGAGTTTTGCTCATACCTAGCCAAGGGTCTAGCGCTAACATTAACCCTAGTGCTAGTGCAACAATTAATACAGTAACGCCATAACGCCGGAAAGGAGAATGATGAGTATGGGGCATGAAAATGTTTTGGAACAACCAATACTTATTGCAGAGGCTGTACAAACCCTAAGCTAGTTTGCAAATTTTAGTAACTTATCTCCAGATAGATTTTTGTTTAATTCTACAAGCCTCCTTTGTTAGAGGTTAATTTGTTATTTATCTGATGTGTGAAAAGGAAAGGGAAGGGGTAAAAGAAGAAGAATATAGCATCGTTTACGTGACATACACCCGTAGGGGCACGGCATGCCGTGCCCCTACACCTTGGGATATAACTTATCCATTATTATTCAAGGTTTTTCTTTTTTCTTTTCCCCTTATTAATCAGAAGATAGATCCAAACTTTTACTCGCTAGAAGTGCTTCTGCTTGATCGTAACTTAGAGGTTTAGAGAATAGATAACCTTGGCCTAATTCGCATCCAAGTTGCTGTAACCAGTGAAGTTGCTGTGGTGTTTCGATACCTTCTGCAATAACGGCTAATCCGAGTTGATTGCTCAAAGCGATAATAGTACTAACGACCTGATAATTACGGTTCCCTTCCTCCATCTGACTTACAAAGGAGCGATCAATCTTCAAACTATCAGCGGGTAAACGATGGAGATAATTGAGCGATGAATAACCACTACCAAAGTCATCGATGGTGATTTGAATCTTTCTGGCCTTTAATTGGGTTAATAAATCAATTGCACTGCTGATATTTTCAATTAACATACTCTCGGTAATTTCTAAGGCTATAGAATCGCCTTCTAAACCTGTTTTGGCTAGGGTTTGATCGATGTCTTCAAGTAAGCTAGCTTGGCGAATATCTTGAGCAGAGAGGTTAATACTCATCTTGAGGGGCAAGTGATTGGCAAACTTGGTTTTCCAGTTTGCCAGTTGTTGACAAGCTGTGTAGAACATCCAGCGATCAATCTGCACAATTAGCCCAGTTTCTTCGGCAATAGGAACAAATTCCTCCGGCAAAACGAACCCGCGAGTTGGGTGTTGCCAGCGCACCAATGCTTCAAATCCAATCAGCCGAAATCCTTGCAGCCAAGCTTCTCTAGGAGACGTTCCGCTAAGGTGTGGGCTTTGTCCGCCGTGGGCATCGCTAAGGATGTCAACAATAGGTTGGTAGTATATAACGAACTCTTCTCGTTCGATCGCTTTACGGATATCGGTTTCTAGAGTTAGTCGATCTACGGCTTGAGTGTGCATTTTAATATTAAAAACTTTATACGAACTTCTCTCTTGAGCTTTGGCTCGATACATAGCAATATCGGCATCTCGAAGTAAATCGGAGGCTTCGGAATAATCCTTTGTTCCTAAGACAATCCCGATGCTCGTACTGATAACCACTTCTGAATCATTAAGGATCAATGGTGTTTTAAAATCTGTGAGGATACGCTTAGTAATTTGAATTACTTTTTCAATACCAGAAATATCTTCTAGCATAATTACAAATTCGTCACCACCGATTCGAGCGACTAAATCAACCTCGCGCAGATGAGTTTTTAGCTTCTGAGCAATGATTTTTAGTAGTTGGTCTCCAGCTAAGTGTCCTAAGCTGTCATTGATTACTTTGAACCGATCTAGGTCTAGAAATAAGACGGCGTAACGATAGGTTTTTACTCGTTTAGCTCGGTTAATGGCTAGTTCCAGCCGCTCCACTAAAAGTGTCCGATTCGGTAAATTCGTCAATGGATCGTGCAAGGCGTTGTGAATTATCAGTTCTTGTGCTTGTTTGCGATCGCTCACATCTAATAAAACACCGTGCCAGACAATATCCCCGTTTTCTCGACACTCTAAATGAGCGTTTGCTTGTACCCATTTGAGTTTGCCAGAGGGTGTAATTAATCGCCACTCATAAGAAAATGGTTTTAAAGTTTGAGCGCTTTCTTTGGCAGCTACATAACATCCGGCACGGTCATCAATATGAATTTGTGCAAAGCAAAGAGAGGCATTTTCTAAAATTTTATCTGATGTTAACTCTAGAAGTTCTAGACAGCCTAAACTGATGTACTCAAAGGCAACAGAATCATGAGAATGATATACAAAGGTGTAAATCATTCCTGGTATATTAGACGCTAATGTTTGTAACAGATTTTGAGCTTGTTTGCGTTCTGCCCGTACCTGAGCATCCCGAAGTTCTCGACGCACTGCCACTGGCAATCGGTTTAAGTTGTCTTTCATGACATAATCATGAGCGCCCGCTTTCATCATTTCCACAGCAGATACTTCGCCGATTGTGCCGGAAACCAGAATGAAAGGAATATCTTGCTGACTCTGCTTGGCTATTTCCAGAGCCATAGGAGCATTGAATTCAGGCAATCGGTAATCTGAAATTATCACATCCCAAGTACGGTTATTGAGGGCTATATGTAACTCTTGGGCTGTTTGCACACGCTGCCAGATGGGATTGAAACCACCGCGACGCAATTCATAGAGAATTAACATGGCATCGGTTTCGCAATCTTCAACCATCAAGACGTTCAAGGGTTCACTCATACTTCATACCTCATAATCTCTTTGGTAAACTTTGAGTTAATCTGCCAAATTTTCATCCTAAACAACACCGATTAGCTGTTAACGAATGTATAATCGGATTTTTGAGTCAACCCTGCTTTGCCCCTCAGTGTACCAATTGAAGGCGGTTGAACTATGCTGGAAATTACTGAATATAAAAGCGAAAATATGAGAAATGTCGCTGAAAGCAGAGGACGTAACTGTTGATGAGTAAAGTAACGCTCTACAATCAGGACTTTCTGCTGTGGACACAAGAATAGGCTGAGTGTCTGAAAAAAGGGCGCTGGGTTGAGTTAGACGTTGAACATTTGGATCTTGTTCTTAAAATAACGTGATGTGATGACAAAAATCGTGATCTTGTTTTTAAAATAACGTGATTTAGTTACAAAAATCGTGATGTTAGTTATGAAAATCGTGATGTGATGACAAAAATCGTGATGTTAGTCATAAAAATCGTGATGTGATGACAAAAATCGTGATGTTGGTCATAAAAATCGTGATGTTGGTCGTGTAAACCAGGACTTACGCAAACAATAACTGAAACCCTCATTTTCAGGTAGGGGCAATTCATGAATTGCCCCTACAGCGTGTGCTTTTGCGTAAGTCCGATAAACAAGCGATGCCTACGGGGGTAAACTACGCACTTTAAACTTACTTTAAAACCGATTTGGATCTTCAGTCAAAATTTAGCTGCGTTTACCCTACTCTGCAACACAGTTGCTACAAGCACTAAAATTAAACAAGAGAAAAATATACTAGCAATGACGTATTTACGACTTTAAAAGGTAATACTTATGACTACAGTCTCTAAAAGCACTTTATCTCAATTTTCCCAAGAGCGATCGCTCATTCTCTGGTTTGATGAAGTTGGTATTGCTGATATTCCTGTAGTTGGCGGGAAAAATGCCTCACTGGGGGAAATGATTCAACAGCTAACGCCCAAAGGTATTAACGTTCCTAACGGATTTGCTACCACTGCCTACGCTTATGGTAATTTTATCCAATCAGCAGGGTTAGAAGCCAAACTCCGCGAACTCTTTGCTGACTTGGATGTTGAAGATGTCAAAAATTTACGAGAACGGGGAAAAAAAGCGCGATCGCTATTGATCAATACACCATTTCCGGTAGAATTGCGAGAGGCGATCGCTACAGCTTACGAAAGTCTTTGTGAAAAATACCATGCAGACACAGATGTTGCAGTGCGTTCTAGTGCCACTGCCGAAGACCTACCCGACGCTAGTTTTGCCGGACAGCAGGAAACTTATCTTAATGTTGTCGGTGTCGAAGGAGTTTTAGCAGCTTGTCATAAATGCTTTGCTTCCATATTTACCGACCGCGCTATTTCTTATCGCCATACCAAAGGATTTGACCACTTTAGCATTGCTCTAACTGTAGGCGTGCAAAAAATGGTGCGATCTGACTTAGCAACCTCTGGGGTGATGTTTTCCATTGATACAGAAACCGGTTTTAAGGATGCGGCACTAATTACAGCTGCTTACGGTTTAGGAGAAAACGTTGTTCAGGGATCTGTCAATCCAGATGAATATTATGTTTTTAAACCAACTTTAAAAGCAGGTTTTCGCCCAATTATTGATAAAAAGTTGGGTACTAAAGAACTGAAAATGGTTTATGATGACGGCTCCAAATTAACGAAGAATGTAGCTGTTTCAACCAGTGAAAGAGGTAAATTTGCCCTGAGTGATGAAGAGATTTTACAACTAGCAAGTTGGGCGTGTTTAATTGAAGACCATTATTCGCAAGTCCACGGTACTTATACCCCAATGGATATCGAGTGGGCAAAAGATGGGATTACTAACGAACTTTTTATTGTGCAAGCGCGTCCCGAAACCGTCCAGTCGCAGAGGACGGGAAATATGCTGCGAAGTTATCGGTTGTTATTGGAGACTGGAAACTGGGGACTAGGGACTGGAGAAAAATCCTCAACTCCAGATTTCCAATCCCCAATTCCTCTAGTTACCGGACGTGCTATTGGAGAAGCGATTAGTCAAGGAAAAGCCCGCTTAATTTTAGATGTTCAGAAACTCGGACAGTTCCAAGTTGGGGAAGTTTTGGTGACAGAGAGAACTGACCCCGATTGGGAGCCGATTATGAAACGTGCCAGTGCAATTGTCACTAATTCTGGAGGAAGAACGTGTCACGCAGCGATTATTGCGCGGGAATTGGGTGTACCTGCGATCGTCGGATGCGGCAATGCTACGGAAATTTTGAAACCTGGTCAAGATGTCACAATTTCTTGCGCTGAAGGCGAAGAAGGCAAAGTTTATGCAGGTTTATTACCTTTTGAAGTTCAAGAAGTCCCATTAGAGAACTTACCCCGCACCCGTACTCAAATTTTAATGAATGTGGGTAATCCTCAAGAAGCATTAAGTTTATCAGCAATTCCCAACGATGGCGTAGGTTTAGCGCGGACAGAATTTATCATCGCTAACCAAATCCAAATTCATCCAATGGCGTTGATTCACTATGATTTGTTAAAAGATGAATTTGTCAAAGCTAAAATTGCTCAGATTACTGCACTTTATGACGATAAATCTCAATATTTTGTAGATAAATTAGCCCAAGGTGTAGGTAGAATTGCAGCGGCATTTTACCCCAAACCTGTGATTGTGCGAATGTCTGATTTCAAAAGTAATGAATATGCTAATTTGTTAGGTGGGCGACAGTTTGAACCCCATGAAGAAAACCCCATGCTGGGTTGGCGAGGAGCGGCGCGTTATTATGATCAAGGCTACAGAGAAGCTTTTGCTTTGGAGTGTTATGCCCTGAAGCGGGTACGAGAAGATATGGGTTTGATTAATGTCATCCCGATGATTCCCTTTTGTCGCACTCCTGATGAGGGGCGTTTGGTTTTAGCAGAGATGGCAAAGAATGGCTTACAGCAGGGTGTTAACGACTTGCAAGTTTATGTAATGTGTGAGTTGCCCAGTAATGTCATCCTGGCTGAAGAGTTTGCGAAAGTATTTGATGGCTTTTCGATAGGTTCCAATGATTTAACTCAGTTGACATTGGGAATAGATCGGGATTCGGCATTAGTAGCGCGGTTATTTGATGAGCGCAGTGAGAGTGTGAAGCAAATGGTCAAAATGGCGATACAAGCGGCGAAAAGATGCGATCGCAAAATCGGCATTTGTGGACAAGCACCCAGCGATTACCCAGAATTTGCCAAATTTTTGGTTGAACAGGGAATTGACTCGATTAGTCTGAATCCAGATTCGGTTTTAAAGACGATGTTGGAAGTTGCAAAAGTCGAGGGTAGTAATTCGTAATTCGTAATTTGAGTAATGTATGCCAGCTAAAGACCGCTACCATAATAACTTAAAGAATGCGCTGATCAAAGATGGCTGGACTGTTACTGATGACCCCTTTCATCTGAAGTGGGGAAAAAAGGATCTTTACGTGGATTTGGCAGCCGAAAAGTTGCTCATAGCAGAAAAAGGAACGCAGAAAATTGCTGTTGAAATCAAGACTTTCGGTGGTGACTCAGAAGTGGCGAACCTCGAACAGGCAATTGGTCAGTACTTTACTTATCTTGCTGTAATGTCCCGCAATTATCCAGATAGGGTTTTGTATATTGCTGTTCATGAGGATATTTTTACTGACGTTTTTGAGGAAGAACCGCTTGGTAAACTTATATTGGAAGACTACAAAATTCCTCTCATTGTTTTTAATCCAAAGCGGGAGATTATAGTCCGATGGATACTCTGGAACAATATAGACAGATAATTTGCACCCTTCTTACTGAACATACGAAAATTCCTTACTCTTACGGTAATATTCAGCATGAAACTATTTTTGACAAAGAACAGGATCGATATTTGGTGATGATTCTTGGTCGAGAACCAGTGCCCGAACTTTCCGTAACTGCAACCCGCCGCGTGCACGGCTGTCTGATTCACATTGATATTATTGATGGCAAAATTTGGATTCAACGTGATGGCACTGAAGAGGGGCTAGCAACAGAATTAGTTAGGGCAGGTGTAGCAAAGGATCGGATTGTATTGGGATTCCGGTCTGAGGAACTGAGAGAAAATTCCGAATTTGCGATCGCCTAGTGGGGAGTGGGGAGTAGGGAGTAGGGGAGATGAGGGAGAAATGACAAATGACAAATGACAAATGACAAATGACAAATGACAAATGACAAATGACAAATAAGTGGTTCCGAATTGGGATGGCGAGTGTATTTCTTTTCTCACTTGGCTTGCGGTTTTGGGGACTAGAGCGATTCAATACTCTGGTATTTGATGAAGTTTACTTTGCCAAATTTGGTAATAATTATCTCACGCGCACGCCTTTTTTTAATGCTCATCCGCCGTTGAGTCAATATATTATTGGTATCGGCATTTGGATTGGTAGTCACGTTCCTTTTTGGCACGATACGGTGAATGGACTGACAGGTTCAATGCGATCGCCTTGGACTTATCGTTGGTTAAATGCCCTTACAGGCTCATTTATCCCTATAATTGTGGCTGCGATCGCTTATCAATTGAGTTATCGTCGTACCTTTGCAATTCTTGCAGGTTTATTCACAGCTTGTGATGGCATCTTTTTAGTTGAATCTCGCTATGCTCTAAACAATATCTATATCGTCATCTTTGGTTTGTTAGGACACTGGTTTTTATTATTGGCATTAGATAACCAAAATCGGCGACGTTCTTTTTGGTTAGTTCTTGCTGGTATTAGCTTTGGTGCATCAGTTGCCACTAAATGGAATGGTTTATGGTTTCTTTTGGGTGCTTATCTCATTTGGCTAGCAGCTTGGATAATTCTTTCCATACATTCTTTTCCCAATTCAAAACTTTTTTTTACATCTCAATCATTGAAGAAGACAAAAGTTAGTAGTTATCCTCTCTCATCTCAGACACCACTACAAAACTTGACTCAGCTAAATGTTTTCCAAATGTTGTTCTATCTAGGAATAATTCCAGCTTTTATCTATAGCATCATCTGGATACCCCACCTTCAACTAGATAAAACTTATGGATTTATCGCAGTACATCAGCAAATTTTGAAGTTTCATTTACAGCTAGGTGGTAATAGTCCCAATGTCCATCCTTATTGTGCTGCCTGGTACAAATGGCCTTTGATGATTCGACCAATGGCATATTATTATCAAACAGCTGAAAGTATCACTGATTCATTACCTGTAATGGGGCCGCCTTTACCTGCTGGTGCTGGAAAAGTTATTTATGATGTTCATGCAATGGGCAATCCCTTTTTGTGGTGGTTTGGTGTTGCTGCCATGTTGTTTTTAGTCGGAATGCTAATATCACAAGTTGTAATTCCTTGGGTAAAGCAAAAACGTTTCTCTGTACCTGAAACTCTTGGTGTAGATAGTTGGATTGCCTTATATTTAATTTTAAATTATGCCGCAAACTTAGTACCTTGGATGAAGGTAACGAGGTGCGTTTTTATTTACCATTATATGTGTGCAGTAGTGTTTGTATTTTTAGCGATCGCTTGGTTTGTCGATCAGTGTCTTCGTAGTTATTATCAACAACTCCGGGCGTTAGGTATCACCATTACTTTTATCATTCTAGTTGCTTTTATTTTCTGGATGCCTGTTTATTTGGGTTTACCCCTCTCCCCTGACGGCTATAAACTGCGGATGTGGTTCAACTCTTGGATCTGATTAAAGAAGGTATGGGGCATTGAGCAATTTTCTCAACTTAACATAACGCCAGTTCCATAAACCTCTTCCTGCCTTGAACATAGTTTTCACATTTATTATCACTATGTAGCTTTATTTACTGTTAAAAGCGCGAGCAAATAGTATTAAGGCTGCAAAACGCAACACCAGGGCATGGTGAATTAGATACTAAGTAAAAATAATTAATGAGAGATCATAAATTTTTTGACATTGATGATTGTCCGTTATTAATAGATCCTCTAGTTTTGATGCTCCCGCACAATAGAGGAGGATTCTGATCAGAATGAACTTAGAATTGCCAGCCATTAATTTAATTAGCTTGAAAATTGTAATATTAGCCATTTTGAAATTTACTCCTAAGTTAACTTGTGTTAGTTAGGATTAGACTTTGAACTGCCTCATCCCATTACCATAATCTGTTATTCAATCTATTATTTTAAGGTTTATTTCACTAAATAATGTGCCAGAACTAATACAGTTATATGTTGGTTAGTTATCAAATTAAATGTGCCCTTTTCGGGAAAGAATAATTTTATATTTATTTATATAAATAGGGCTTGCTGAATAAAAGTGTAAGGTAGTCCAGATTAAGGTAGTCCAGATAAGGGGTTCAAGCCTTTTTCCACCAAGCAAGTGCAAAGTTATAACATCTAGAAGCTCAAAATCCTTGCACAATCATTAGCGATCGCTAGGTAAATTTAAAAACTGAGCGACGAAACAATCATTTTGCAAACTGTGTGGCTTCTACATTAGACCCCATGCTATCTGCCATAATATATCGAACTCAGGTGAAACGTGCTGCAAACTGCGCGATCGCTTTCCACAGCCGCTCTTAAATCTACTCTCTCGTCAATTCCCCAAGAGTCGCAAACGCTCTGCGTCAGTATCCAAACTCTAAGCTGATCAATAGATATTAAATGGTTACATTGCCAAAAATGCGTAGGCGTTGGCGTAGCGTCTCGTAGGCAAAGCCCGTCGTAGACATCGCATCAATTGTGTAGACTTAATGAGTCTGATATACTCATATTGTACTTACCCAACTTATTCTGAGTTATGAGTTAACATGACCACGCCGATATCATCTAATCCAGAAACGGTAGAAACCAAGCGACAGAACTTCAACATTACTCCAGAACAAGAAGCAAAACTCAACTGGCTACGTGATGCGATCGCAGCTCCTAATACCAAAGAAACAATCCTGCGCTCCATTGACCTAATGGTTACTCTCAAGCGCCAGATGCGTCCCGGCACTCAACTGTTTCTCCACACGAGAGAAGGGCAAGTCCGACTACTGATCCCAGAACTTGAATCTCCCCAAACAGGCGACTGGCAATATCTGGTGGAACGCCCTCACCCCTGGCGGCGGCAACTTTACATCAAAGGTCGAAAATTACTTGCATCGACTGTTTGGCAGGATATGATTGCTAACCAGATGTCAATAGAAGAGGCAGCAGATAATTGGAACCTCCCCCTTGCTGCGATCGAGGAAGCTATTGGCTATTGCGAAAGTCATCAAGAACTTCTGAAACTGGAAGCAGAAGAGGAGCGTTACCGCCTCGAACAACAAGGAGTCTCCCTTGAGCCTAAAACTACTCATTGATGAAGACTCCCAAGCAAAACGCTTAGTCTATTTGTTACAGAGTGCTGCTCACGATGTTATAACAGTCAACGAAGCGGCTTTGATGAGCAAGCCTGATTCAGTTGTACTTGACTATGCAAGACTTGAAGAGCGTGTGTTACTGACTCGCAACTGCGATGACTTCCAGACTCTCCACAAAGCAAACCCAAATCATCCCGGTATTCTAGCAATCTACCAGCACCCTGACCCATCAAAGAGCATGAGCTACCTGAGTATTGTTAAGTCCATCGCCAACATCGAAGCATCAGACTATAGCCTAGCCAATCAGTTTATTCCCCTTAACCAATGGAACTACTAATAAATATCCTCTGAATTGGCATTGACATAAGGGTGCTGCAAGTCAATCCCTAAACGAGAAAATTGCTCAATTATAGCCCTCATTCGCCCCTCAATTGAGTTATCCCCTTCATACCAAGCTTCCAGTAACCCATTCGCCACAATCTGACAGCGATTCATCCCAAAGCTTTCCTGAATACCAAACTTTTGGTCTGGTTCTTCTGCCAACCCTAACCCTGGTGCAAGTTGCATGGTGAATAGCGGCACCTCCGGCTGAAAATACGATTGATTTTCTGCATAGACAGCCTCAAGGACTTGCCGGACAACTTCATAATTGCCTTTTTCAAAGTACAGTACGCCTGAATCGTAACGCTTGTAGCCCACATTCCGCACCCTTGACTGTCACAATCGGTTATTACGGAAGTAAATTCATGAAAAAAGAGTAAAAAATTACATTTATCTCTAAAAAAACACATTTTGAAGAGGAAAATTTATCAGATGTATTCTCAATAAGAGGATGTTTGAAAAGTATTTGGCTGTGATTTTAGGCACTTATTGATCCCCCCTAACCCCCCTTTTCAAGCTATCCATTATAAACATCTTTCTTCACAGAAAAGTTGACGAAAGCGAGCAGTTGTCTTGAGGGAGGAGGGAGGATAGAGGAAAAAATTACCAGTGACTTAAGAAAATGGCTGTGAGAATTAATAGAGTTTTAAAAAGTGTCGTTTTCTCATATTATTT
>JBBSCU010000086.1:0-18072 GCA_038249935.1 Chroococcales cyanobacterium | reverse complement strand
AGCTAATAATTTTAAGTTCACCGCGACGCCGTTTTACCTAAGTTTATGACCTGGGTTTATCCAGGTGGGAACCTAAATTCCTCGTTTAAAGTTTCCGGGTACATGCCCGGTCTACTGCCACGAGAACAGTTGACTCCCTTGTCATTAAAGGCATAGATCAAAAAACTTGATGGCAGTCACCAACGTCGTAGTTGAACTTCACTCATTATAGCTTTCAAAAAGATGTTGTGTGTTAAACATCGAAAGTTTCTGCCGGAGCATCTGATTTTTGCAAAAGCTGAGATGTTCCCGTTTGTGATGAATTTACCTGGGATACCAGATAGATTCTATAGTGTGAGCGATCGCACTTGCTGATTCTCTATTTTGATTATCTAGCAAAACGGTGATATGTCCTAACTTTCTTCCAGGGCGTGATTCTGTCTTCCCATACCAATGAAGGTGCGCCTGGGGAATCTCTGCTATTTGTTGACGCTGGCTTTGATAGTCGCTGTCAGAATTTTCATACCCCAGTAGATTTACCATCACAGCACCAGCGCACTGTAAAGCCGGATTTCCCAAAGGTAAACCACAAACGGCTCTAAGATGTTGCTCAAACTGAGAAGTTTCACAAGCGTCTAGGGAAAAATGCCCAGAATTGTGAGTACGCGGCGCAATTTCATTAACTAGGATTTTGCCATCAGCACCCAGAAATAGCTCAATCCCAAAAATTCCTACTACTTCTAGGCTATTTAATAGAGTATGTGCGATCGCTTGGATTTCTGCTACTTGATTGGGTGTAATCTGGGCTGGCGCAATTACCCGCCGACATACTTGTTGTTCTTGTTGCGTTTCTACCACTGGGTAAGTTACAATTTCTCCCTCCACAGAACGAGCCGCAATTACCGCTAGTTCTCTTTCAAATGAGACAAATTCTTCTAACAAGAAAGGTGATTGATTTAAAGTTTTTGTTGTGGTTTCATAACTTAGCTTTTGCTCTAAAGTAGCGAAATCTTGAATTATGAAAGTACCCTGACCGTCATAACCGTGGCGGCGGGATTTGAGAACTAAGGGAAAACCCAAATACTCTACTTGGGATTTGATATTCTTCAGTTGTTCAATGGCGAAAAATTGCGGAACAGGTAAACCTAAATCGCGTAAATAGCAGCGCTGGTGATATTTATCTAAAAGAGGAGCTAAAGCTTCTAATCTGGGACGGAAACAAACGCCTTGCTGTGCTAGAAGGAATAATGCATCTAAGTTAACAAATTCGTTTTCAAAGGTGATGACATCGCATTTCTGAGCTAATATTTCTGTAGCACTAGCGTCATCTATCGGGGCAGAAACGATTTCCTGAGCGATTGACACAGCCGGGTCGTGTTCACTAGGAGTTTGTATGATTAATTCTACTCCTAGCTTCTGTGCTGCATCCGCCATCATCCAGGCAAGTTGTCCGCCACCAATTACACCAACACGCTTCATTGACATCCTAGAGAATCACGAGTTTGCACACCTGTTTTGGAATTAACACCACTGGCTTTAGCGCACAGTTCTTTAATTTGCGCCCTATCCAAAATTGCATCTGTAAAATCTGCACCATCTATATTTACATCATTAAAGATGGCGCGGAGCAAAAGGGCTTCTTTGAAAACTGCATCGCTCAAATCTGCCTTAGTCAAGTTTACCTGATCAACCATTGCGTTAGTTAAATCCGCTCCGTGGAGATTTGCTTTTGTCATCACCGAAGCGCTCATGACTGCTCCCCGCAAGTCAGCGTTTGTAAAGTTAGCCAATTCCATGTTGGCGTTAGAAAACTCCGCAGCTTGCAAACTTTCGCCAGAAAAATCACGTCTTGACAACTCTGCATTGCTAAATGAAAGTGGATGAGTCCAGTCTACTGCCAGTGCGGGATGAGCCACGCACCAGACAATAATTCCCACAAGTAATGCTAATCCTTGTCGCCAAAACATATCGAGAGCCAATTTGGTGTCTAATCGCTGCATTTAACTTACCGTATTTGAATATTAGCAAGACTGGATCATTCTAATTCAGGACTTACGTTAACCGAAAAATATTGAATGGGATGGCAACTGGCAAGGTAGAATTTACCTGGAAGATAATACCTGATGGTAAAGAGTAAGGAGTTAGGGGTAAAAATCGTAACTCACAACTTGTAACTCATAATTTTTAGAGAGGGATTTACTGTGGAGCAAAAGATTAACTGCGCCGAAGCCTGTGTTAACGGCTGTATTTTAGGGGATAACTGCCCCAATATCGAGTTTAAAGAGGCTACTGCAAAATTTATTGAAGAGACTCCCTTAGACAAAATGTTGGAGTTGGCAGAAGAACGTCTGCGGAAAAAAATAACGGAACCGCCAAAATGGGTCTTTCCTGAAGACCTGTAGCATTTGAGCTAAACAGGCGCAAGTAAGACAGTGCGGAGGCTAAATAGTATCGGGATCTATATTTAATTCTCGCAGTTTTGTTGCCAAGCGATCGCTGCGGTTTTGCCACAACCACTCTAAACATTGGATGAGCAGTGTCATCTGTAGCCGATGCAGGTCAGTTTCCAAAGGCGGTTCGTCACTATATAAATCCCCTGGCGGAAATATAACATCTTTTGAGGTTGCTAAATCTGGGGCGACAAACATGGCGGCAAGTAGTCTTAGTGCTATAAGTTTAGCCTAGCAGTGAAAAGCTGATTTTTAATCGTCACGTATATTTGCTAATTGCTTTATCAAAATACTTAAATGCTTTCACAAAATGGCATTTGACTTACTCAAAATGGCATTCGACTTACTCATTTTGGTGTTTTCCGCAAGCAAAATGGCATTTGACTTACTCAAAATGGCATTCGACTTGCTCATTTCGGTGTTTTCCGCAAGCAAAATGGCATTTGACTTACTCAAAATGGCATTCAACTTACTCGTTTTGGTGTTTTCCGCAAGCAAAATGGCATTTGACTTACTCAAAATGACATTTGACTTACTCATTTCAGTGTTTTTCGCAAACAAAATGTTTGAATGCTTTCTCATTTTTGGTAAATAAGTCGTCAAGAATAAATCAAACTACAAAATTTAAAGTTTTGTAGGGCGTGTTATTGCGTAGCGTAACGCACCCTATAGCGGTTCCCATTCAGATGCGGTACAACGTTATATCCCAAGGTGTAGGGACACGGCATGCCGTGCCCCTACGGGTGTACCTCACGTAAACGAGAACTGCTATACTATTTGAATATTTATTTATAGCAATTTTCAGGTAATTAAACGATACCGTAATCCGGTTCAAATAGATGAAAACTGCTTTAATATTTAGCTAATTTCGGAAACCAGTTGAACAATAGACATCTCCAGAAATTAAATATGCGTTATGCAGAACCCTTGTAGAGACGCGAAATTTCGCGTCTCTACATTCATTATCGGAGATGTCTAATAACCCTAACCTGGATTCTAAATGTCTAACCCAATCACCGTTAACTCAGGTGGATGTTCAACATTAAACTGATAATATATCTCTCGTCGCTCTTGCGCTGGAAGAGTTAAATTCCATTCTAAGACACCCATTTCACCAAGTTGAATTTGCGGGTTGCTGCGGTTGAGACGCACTTTAATTTGCTCGTTGCGGCTAACTGGCAATTGTTCAGTTAGTTTTAAATTTACTTCTTTGTCTAGTAAATTAGTAATTATCAACCGATAACTACAAGTAATCCGACGCTGGTTGCTAATCAATCTTTTGTCTACCAGACGCTCAACTAAATCGCGGTCAATTTTTAAACCTTCATCAATCCCTAAGTTAAGTTTAAACTCTTGCCCTGGTGAAATATTTTCTAACTGAGTTGTCCCAATAAAAACGTTATCGCGGAAAATATTTGCTTTGCCTGGCAACAAAGTCGCACCGTTGGGACTATTTTTCACATTAGCTTGGAGATAAGCGAAGCTTACTAAGCGCGGCATTGCTACATAATCAAAGTTACAGGGATAATCATCGTTGAAAATCGTTGTTTTATGAGGTGCGCCATCACTGGGAATGTTACCGCCACTATTCAATTTAAAGGTAACTACACTCCCTTCTTTGGATACTTCTGCTGTCACTGTTTCTGCTGGGATAAGACTATCCTCTGCAACTTCGTCTTGTTCTTGCCAATCAGCTCTGGCAGCAAAAGCCGGCGGATCTGCAATACTAGGTAACAGTGGCGGTTGAGCTGCAAATCGTTGTCGCACTCTTTGCGGAAGTGGGGTATCAATATACCAGGGTTCAAGTTTGGGTGGGAGTGTACCTAATCCCGGTTTAGCTGTAGAAAGAATGATATTTGCACCAATCCAATCTTCGCCGCTGCTTTGAGTGATTTCTGCAAGGTAGCTTAAATGAACAATATCGCTGGTAGTGCTAAAGCGCAAGTCATAAAGGGGAGTCCAGCTAGCGCGGTTCACTAGGTATGATAGCTCTAATTCAAATTCGCCTTCACCTGCAACTTCAACGCCTACAACTAAACTAAAACTCTCTTGAGGATGGGGTGTTTGAATTTTTTGCAATGAAGTATAGAGTGCTTGCAGTTGGTTGTCTAATTCCTGCTGTTGGGTTTTGCACTCCCCAGATGCGATCGCATACTCACTATACTGGCTGCCGAGAAAGTTGAGGAAATCTAAAGTTTCGCTCAGGCTGAGATTTTTCCGAGACAAACTCTGTGAAAAGGGTTTCTCTGCCGTTTCTCGTAAGCCTTCGATAAAACTAGACTGTAATGCTAAAGCATCCACTTGGGCTTGCAGATGGCGTTTTTCTGCTTCTACTTGCTGAATTTGCCTTGTCAAATGTGCTACTCGCTCTCCTACAGGCTCAATAGTGTAGATGCGATCGCTACTCACTCCCAGCATTCGCACCCCAACGGTGCCTGTACCGCTAACCCTAACAGACTCCGTTTCTAAAGTCACTGGCACTGCGGTAATTATTAATTCCTGTTCAATTCCTGTTAAAGAAACTATACCCCGCCGTGTAACCAGCGCTCTATCAGCGTAGACTGTTACAGCTACAATGTCGCTTTGTATTGTTTTGCGCCAAGATGGTATTTCCGGGTTAACCACTGCCAGTTTTCCCCCATTTTTAATAGTTATGCTGGTTAATTGTCAATGTTTCCCGGTCTAACCGTCAACCCCTTTAGGGAATTCAAAACAGTAATTCATAATTACAAATTAGTATTACATCCTCTCCAATACCTGAATTCCCAACAAAGATAGTCCCAATTTCAGAGTTCTAGCAGTCAAATCACACAAAATCAAGCGGGATGTTCGCTGCGGTTCCTGTGCCTCCAACACCTGAACTCCCTGATTGCGATCGTAAAACTGATTAAACTTTTTACTCAGTTCATACAAATACTCACACAAACGATTAGGAAGCAAGTCTTGCTCTACATTGCTAATAACTTCATCCAGTTGAAGCAAATATTTTGCCAGTGCTAATTCTGTTTCATGCTGCAACAGGACAGCATTGTTTCCCAACTCCTTAAAGTTAATATTACCCTTGCGGCTAATCCCCTGAATCCGGGCATAAGCATACAGCATATAGGGCGCAGTATTACCTTTAAGATCCAGCATTTTATCGTAGCTGAAGATGTAGTTACTGGTGCGATTTTGGCTTAAGTCTGCATATTTAACTGCACTGATCCCAACGATCCTAGCAACTTCATTAATAAATTCTTCAGTTTCTTGGCGTTCTTCTTCTTGTAATCTAGCTTTTAGGTCAGCATGGGTACGAGAAACAGCTTCATCTAATAAATCCCGCAACCGCACAGTATCCCCAGAACGAGTTTTGAATTTTTTCCCATCTTCTCCTAACACTAACCCGAAGGGAATATGCACCAATTCCACATCATCGGGAATCCATCCGGCTTTACCTGCTACCTGGAAGAATTGGGCAAAATGGTTTGCTTGTCCAGCATCGGTTACATAAATTATCCGCTTTGCTTCATCCTGCTGAATCCGGTAGCGAAGGGATGCCAAATCTGTAGTAGCGTAGTTATAACCGCCATCTGATTTCTGCACAATTAAAGGTAGAGGTTCACCTTCTCTATTTGTAAACCCTTCCAAAAAAACGCATTTTGCCCCCTGGTTTTCTACCAGTGACCCAGATTTCTCCAAATCTTCCACAACTCCTGATAGTAAAGGGTTATAGAAAGATTCTCCGCGTTCAATTAGTTGGACATCGAGCAAGTCGTAAATTATTTGAAACTCCCGCCGCGACTGTTCGCACAGCAGTTTCCAAGCATGGCTTGTATCTTCTGCACCTGCTTGTAATCTGACGACTTCTTGCCGTGCTGTCTGTTGAAAAGCCTCATCTGTATCAAACCGCAGTTTGGCTTTGCGGTAAAAGGAGACTAAATCACCAATATTTAAAGCATTAGCGGTGGTAAGTGCATCTGGGTAAACTTCCCGCAGATAGGCGATTAACATCCCAAACTGCGTACCCCAATCACCTACATGATTTAACCGCAGCACATTATGTCCTTGGAATTCTAAAATCCGGGCGATGGAATCACCAATAATCGTAGAACGCAAGTGTCCGACGTGCATTTCTTTGGCAATATTCGGACTAGAGAAATCTACAATTTCCCGCTTGGGTGTTTTGGCGGCTGGAACTCCCAGCCGGGAATCTGCTTGAATTGCGTTGAGTTCTGCTTCTAAGTATGCCGTTTTCAGTTTTAGATTGATAAATCCTGGCCCAGCGATTTGGGGCGGTTCGCAGAGTTCGGATACATCTAATTTATCAACGATCGCATCTGCGATCGCTCTTGGTTGCAATCCTAATTTCTTACTCAGGGATAAAGCCACATTTGCTTGATAATCGCCAAATTTAGGATTGCTAGCAGGAACCAGAATTGGATCTATTCCAGCGAAGTCAGTGCCAAAAGCCGCGACTAAAGCCTGTTCAAGCTGAACTTTTAGTTTTTCTTGTGTAATTTTCATATATAAATTTTATCTGTGAGAGGGAGAATGTAGCTCTGGAAAAGCTCGATTATTTAAACCTTTTCACCCGTATAAGTCTACGGGTGAATTTACGTGTGTAGTGGCATTTATATTTTATCTACCGCGATCGCGTTCTAAATCATCAATTACTTTTTGCAAATACCACTCGTCTGACATCCCAGGATAGTAATCCTGCTTCTGCTCAATCAATCGCTCGGCCATTTCCCAATATCCCCCAACCATTCGCAAAAGTCGCTGATGTAGAAGGTTATATTTTTGCTTTTTTGACTCTGGACTAAATTTTTGGATTTTTTCTAGGCTATTTAAGACTTGTTGATAATTTCCCCAATCTTCTTGCTCACAAAAGATACTCGCCGCCCGTTGATAATCTTCCACAGCGTTTTGCATTTCTTCTAAGCAAGTATAGGCAATGCCGCGATTGTAGTAAGCTTGAGCATCATTAGGATTTATTTGCAGCGCTTGGGTGTAATCTTGAATCGCACCGAGATAATTGCTCATTGTCCGATAGGTATTACCTCTGGCAATATAAACTAAGGGATCTTTGGGTTGCATCTGGAGTGCTTGGTTAAGATCCGCGATCGCACCTTGATGATCTCCCAATACAGAACGGGCTTTACCTCGGTTGCGATAGACAATGGCATCTTGAAAATTTAGTCGCAATGCTTGATTAAAATCGGCGATCGCTTCTCGATAATTCCCCATTTTACAACGCACAACCCCACGACAGCAGTAAGCTTGGGCATCTTGCGAATCGGCTTGCAATAACCAGTTTAAATCGGCGAGTGCTTCTTGCGTATCTCCCTTTTCCGCCTTTTCTAATAATTGCGTGAAATATTCTTTTGTGGATAAAATTGGCGCATTTGTAGAATGGGATTTCTCGACAGCAGTTTTTTCTGGGGATTGTAGCTGTTTAATTAGTTCCAGACAAAGACGACAATTTTCTTTATCCTGTTGCTCTAAATATAATTGTGCAGCCTTTTTAAAATTAGCGATCGCATCTTGAATATAACCCTGTTTACGCCGCACTATCCCCCGCAGATTGTAAGCAGCCGCATAATTGAGATTGAGACGAATAGCACGTTCAATATCCTCCAGCGCCCCCGGTAAATTTTTCAGCGCCACCCTTGCTAATCCCCGACAATAATATGCTTCTCCATTCTCAGAATTAAGCTTCAGGGCTTCGGTATAATCTGAAACAGCTTTAAGGATTGCACCTGAGTCATAATATGCCAAACCGCGCTGCAAGTAAGCTTCGGTAAAGTAAGGTGTCAGTTGTAAAGCCTGATTAAATTCCTCAATTGCTCCAGCGTAGTCTTTTCGCCTAGCCTTTTCCAATCCTCTATTGTAAAATTCGTCATTCATGGCATTTGTTTGGTTGATTCAGTTAGTTGAATTCCAGTAGCCTTACCCTTAATATTCTAAGAGGTTGTTTGAAAAGTGATTGTCTGTGATCTTAGGCACTTAACTGATCCCCCCTAACCCCCCTTAAAAAGGGGGGGAAACCGGAATCAAAGTCCCCCTTTTTAAGGGGGATTTAGGGGGATCTAGAACGTTTTGCTACCAACAAGAAGACTTTTCAAACATCCTCTAAGTATTCAGCTTGGATTTGCTGCATTTCGTATTTTCAGTAAATTAACCCACTATAGAGTTTTCTTGACTTAATGAAGCGATCGCACTCAAATCTGGTTCAATGAGTGAAGAAAGCAATGTCCACAACTGCAAATCAGTAAAATCTGGAATTGCCATAAATGCGCCGACTTCCCGCAAAGCTTGAGGCTCGTGGGTGGATGCTATACCAATGGTGCGGATATCTGCGCCCACCGCAGCCCGAATTCCAGAAGGAGAATCTTCTAAAGCGATCGCTTCCTCTGCTGTAATTCCCAACTTATTCAAGGCAGCTTGGTAGGGTGCAGGATCGGGTTTACCTGCAATACAATCATCCGCTAAAACAACTGTATGAAAAGCTTCTTTTATTCCTAAAACCTCTAACATAAATTCTGCGTTTAATTTAGGTGCATTAGTAACTAATGCCCGTTTTAACTGATGTGTATCTGTCCATGCTAGTAATTCAGAAAATCCATTCAGAGGTTTGAGATTAGAGGCGAGTTGGCGAAAAAGCGCCTCTTTTTCGTCCGCAAATTTTTGCCCTTCTGCTGCTGATAATTGTGGCAGAATATCTTTGACAATTTCTGGATTTAGCCGCCCACTAATTCGGGATTTATAAAATGTTTCGTCAATTTCTAGGCTGTAATTTAACAGTATTTCCTGCCAAGCTCGGTAGTGTATGGGGTCAGTGTTGACAATAGTGCCGTCTAGGTCAAAAAGAATTGCAACTAGCATGATTTTAGGTAAGATGTAAATAATTGTTAACTTGATTTAAATAGTTTACATTGTTAGTGCTTCTTTCTTCGTCAATACAGGGCAAAAAGTCGCAAATTAATCTGCTAATCTTCTTTTTAAACTGGATTTTATCACCAGAACTATGGTTTCTGTTAATACTTCTTCCCTCCTGTCTTCTCTTATAACTTTCTGTGTAAGCAAATGCTAGCCGCCACAAACTTTTTTCGCGTTGATGATCTACTAGTGCAGATTTACAACTCTGAAGTCGAAATGGCCCAAGAAGTTGCCGAAATCGCCCAAAAGCATTTACAGCAACTTCTCCAGCAACAGGATACAGCTGCTGTATTATTAGCAACAGGTAACTCGCAACTCAAATTTCTTGATGCTTTGATTGTATTGGGTGGTGTAGATTGGTCAAAGATTACTCTGTTCCATCTAGATGAGTATTTGGGAATTACTGCTGACAATTCTGCGAGTTTCCGGTACTATATGCGAGAACGTGTAGAGAAGCGGGTTGCTCCTAAGGAGTTTCACTATATAGAAGGTGATACATTGCAACCACTGACAGAATGCGATCGCTATACCAAACTATTACAAGCACAACCAATTGACTTATGCTGTCTTGGTATTGGCGAAAATGGACATTTGGCTTTTAACGATCCAGCAGTCGCAAATTTTCAAGATCCTTACAGCGTTAAACTAGTAAGACTGGATATAGTTAACCGTCAACAACAAGTAAGCACGGGTCAATTTCCGAATCTAGAAACTGTTCCACAGTATGCTTTTACTGTCACCATCCCGACAATTTGTTCAGCTAAAAAAATTATCTGTCTTGCTCCAGAAAAACGCAAAGCGAATGTGGTGAAGAAGATGTTGCAAGGATCTATAAACACAGACTGTCCGGCTTCTATTCTTCGTCAACAACCCCAAACGACGTTATTTTTGGATGTTAATTCTGCTAGTTTGCTTTAAGTAATGGGATTAGGTATAGCGGTTCCCATTCAGATGCGGTACAACGTTATATCCCAAGGTGTAGGGGCACGGCACGCCGTGCCCCTACGGGTGTACCTCACGTAAACGAGAACTGCTATACTTTATCTGATGGGCAGTTCAACGGACGTGATTAGGACTTACGCACTGTACAAATTAATCATGGTATGATTTTACCAAAACAGGTCGTTTCAGATTTTGATTAATCATTACTTTGATACTAAATAGATTAGCGCTGTAGGGGTTTAGCATTGCTAAACCCCTGCGAAAGATGCGGTTTTTTCCATCATACATATTTGGTCTTTTCTGTCAATGCGTAAGTACTAGTGATATTGCAATACGGTTCGGATAAGACTTGATCCCCCCCAACCCCCCTTATAAAGGGGGGCTAAGAATGGTACATCAATAGCTAAAAGTAAACCCCCACTTACCAATTACTCCGTCAAAAAAGTTGACACAGGTAGTCACTTTGTATTATAGTATGTTACAAAAGTAATGAGTTAAATTAAAAAGACTTCCTAACTAGTACAGCATGGTGGAAATAAAAATACCATTTGTACGCAGTTAATTTATATTACAATAAAACTTTTTCGCAATCTCCTACCTCAACCCAAAATAACTCGACTAACGCTATATCCCTCACAAATATGGATTTTGACTACTTTAGAAGCAATGAAGGCACTCCTGCAAATAATACCAGACAAAGCTTACTTGCTAGCGGTTGGCGACCGTTTCACCGAGAATTAGATTGGGAGTTTTTGAGGAAACTGTTGTATAGTGACTCAGGGGAATTAAGTCAAAAAAGTTTGAATTTGGCGAGTAATATTGCTGAGATTTTGGGACGAAATAATTATGCTTGGTGGGCTAATTTGTTAAATGTTGTATCTGATAGTACGCGCTACGAAATTGAAAAATTTTGGAACTATATTACACCAGATCCTCAATCACCAGATCATCGCTACAAAGATATTTTGAGTACGGAGACACCCATCGTCCAATTTGTTAGCCGTAGCAGTATTCCTATTGATTACGTTCTTAACCGACTGCAAGAAATTACTGTACTGCGAGTATTACATTTTTTGGCTTGTCCCGACATTATTACCCAATATTACTCAGAAAGAGATTTTTATTTCCCTATAGATAAATTTGTTAGTTGGGAACGCTTAGATGTGATCAATACTGTTTATGCTTACTGGGCGAAGCATGACGTTTGGTTGCAAATTGACCCCTACGATCGCGGGCGACGACAATATACTTTAATGGCGAAAAATCTTGCACCACTAGTTAACAAAGCGACTTACGATTTAGCAGTCATGCTGAGTGGATATCAAAGTCGTGTAGGCAAGGTTCATAGTCAATTTCCCATTCGGACATTTCCAGTAGATATCCAAAACTTTACTGATTGTGTACAGCAAGCAGTTCTTAATCAAAACCAGTTAGCGGTTGTTGTACATGGAGAACCAGGTACTGGTAAAACAGTCTGGACACAGGCGATAGCAAAAGAAATTCTGATGCCTTTAGGGTATGTAATTTTCATTTTAGATCATGATGCGATCGCTAATTTTGTCCCACCGACTTACATTGAGCGTATTTGTATTGTGATTAATGAAGCTGATAATCTAGCGCAAAATCGCGCTTCCGAAGTAGCGCAATATAATAACAAAACCGAACACATTCTCAGTTTGCTAGATGGCACTTTGTATCAGAGTGTAATTGATGACTCTGGGATTCAGATGCAGCAAAGGCTAGTTGTTTTGATGACTTGCAACACTACCGAAAGATTAGATCCAGCTATGTTACGTAAAGGCAGGGTGGATTTAATCTATGAGTTTACACAATTGTTTGTGTAATTAACAGGCGCTAGGGGTGTACATCTGTGCGCCTCTTTTCGTTTAGAAAGCAATGTAAAGTATAATTACTTCTTCAAATCACAACACTATCGGCGATGCCTCAGCACAACTTTGTTACCATCATAGACGTGCAAGCAGCACAAGAGCATCATCGCACTAATTGCAATTAGACATCTGGTGAAAAAGAATGTAGAGACGTAGCACTTCTACGTCTCTACGATGGTTCTGGATAAAGTATATTTAATTTCTGGAGATGTTTACTGTGTCTAATAGGCGATGTCTACAATTGGCTACGCCTACGTTAATCGAATATCAATCGAACTGAGAAATCACAACCTCTTGATCGGAAAAACGCGCTATGATTGTCAAACTTCCGCCAAGAGATTTAATGTATCGAGAAAGCGTGGATATTTGAATATCATCCTGATGTTCAATTTTTGAAAGTGCTGATTGTACCACTCCCATATTCTTTGCCACATCGCTTTGTGTATGTCCAAGGGACTCTCGAAGCTCAGAAAGTGTTAATTTCAGCAATGTAAGGTTTGCTTGAATCTCGCTTTCTGCCTGTTGTTCAGGAGTCATTTTTTTACGAAGTTCATCAAATGGCTTCGTCTTCATAGAAACCCTTCTGTTTTTAATTCTTCTAAATGTTCGTCATACAACGTATCCGCTTTTGGCACATTCTCTTCATACCACCGATCATCTCCTCCCTTATTTCCTCCAAGAAGAAGAATGGCCACTCTCCTTGGATCAAATGCATAGAGTATTCGGTACGGTTCTCCTCTGTGCTGCACCCTCAACTCTCTCATATGCGAATGACGTGAGCCGTTTATTTTTGAACTGTAGGGAAAAGAAAGCTCTGCTCCCCGCGCCTCAAGTAGTCGCACGACTGTATCAATTGCAACTTGGGTGCTGTCATCTAACTCAACCCACCACATTTCAAACTCGTTTGTAAATTCTACCTCCCACGTCATTATTACTTACACATATTTTAACGAAAATATCACCTTTAACTCATATTATGACTATATCTGTGCAGAGCAAGTAAAGAAAGAATATTCTTAAACTTGGCGATCGCTTATTTACCACTAGATTTAGGCTAAAAAACAGTAAATTCAGGATTTTTAAGAATATTGTTTACATATGTTAATATTGTCTCCTTGTTTTAAATGCCGATATTCAGTATGACCACCATAAAGGCTGTTCTCAAGGATTCAGAGCAAGTCACTCGGTTATTTTCTCACCTGGAATTTGATGGAAATAAACTCAATCATCAACCAGGTAGTGTATTGGGGAGTACGGCGCTGATTGCGGGAACTACTGTTGGGGCTGGGATTTTGGCTCTACCAGCAGTTACCTTACCGGCTGGTATTGTCCCATCCACATCTGGGCTGATTGCTGTTTGGCTCTACGCTTTAGTTTCAAGTTTGTTGGTTGCAGAAGTCACTTTAAACACCATGCGTCTAGAGGGGCGTGTCAGTGTAAGTCTGTTGGTAATTATTGAGAAAACCCTTGGTAAACTGGGAGCGCGAATTGCTGGCGGCGCATATCTATTTATACACTATGCTCTTTTGATGGCATACATTACCCAAGGTGGAGAGATTTTAATATCTGCGGTGGCAAAAGTCTGGGGTGTGCAGAACCTATTGCCTACCTGGGTGGGCACAACGACTTTCACGGTTTTATTTGGCGGCATTATGTATCTTGGGCGAGAAAAGTTTATTGAGAAATTAAACAGCGCCTTTGTCGGAATTGTCATCGTTTCCTTTTTGGGACTATTGTTGCTAGCAGGAGGGCAAGTTAAGAGTGCTACATTCTTAATTCAAGATTGGAGTGTCCTTGGTAATGCCGTTTCAGTTATGGGTGTGTCACTGTTTTTCCAAAACGTTGTGCCTGTGGTTGTGACGCAACTCGAAGGAGATGTCTGCAAAATTCGTCAGTCCATCTTTATTGGTTCGTTGATTCCCCTAATCATGCTCTTGGCGTGGAATTTTGTAATTTTGGGAAGCGTCAGCCCTGATATGCTCCATGACACATCTGTTTTTGACCCATTGCAAATTTTACGAGGGGGTGGTGCGGGGGAATGGTTAGGAGTGCTAGTATTAATTTTCTCAGAGTTTGCGATCGCCACATCATTCATTGGTTTTGTGTACGGGTTGCTGGATTTGTTCAAAGATATTTCCCTAATTACACAGGGCGACTTTTCTAATCGCCTACACCTTTATTCCCTGGTTCTTTTCCCTCCGATGACTCTTGGAACGCTCAATCCCAACATCTTCTTTACTGCCTTAGATTACACAGGAGCGCTCAGTGTCTCAGTTTTAGGTGGGATTATTCCGGCGTTAATGAGTTGGAAGCAACGTCAAGAGGAGGAAAACTCAAATAGTATAAATCAACTACTCGTTCCTGGGGGTAAGGTGACACTTATTGTAATGATTGGAGTGGCATTAGCCCTGATGGAAAGACAAATTATGTCAATTTTTATTATGTCTGATTAATCAAGCTGATTAACACAGGACTTACGTAAAATACCTCTCAAACTCGGCATTGCTGAATCAGGAAATGAGAAGCTCACGCAAAGGTAGAAAGAACAATTCAGCAATGTCTTGTGTGCTTCTGTGGTTCAATTTTCCATTACCTATTCATAAGTTTCATAACAATTCAAAAATAAAAAATGTTCGTTCGTAGTTAGAACTTTGCTTATTGATTGCTTGGCGATATCATCGGGTATTCAACTTAAACTCATCAAACTTCAATACCTCAGAATCGGGTTTGCGAGTATCAAAGCGATAGCTACTTATCGTACTCGTCCCCGTATCAAAAATACTGAAAACCGTAATATCATTACTCGCAATATAAGGCATCGGCTTACCATCTTCGCCCAGCAAGGGGGCAATTGTTGGCAGCATCGGTTCTAAACCATTGGGATCACCAAGCTTAACATAATCCTCTTGATATCCAATTGGTACTTCTCGCTTTCTATCACCCCAAGCAGCACCGTAAGTATTGCCGACATTAGATGTTTCTAGAAAGTGCATTCCACTGGGACTAACAAAGCGGTTCCACAAATGGGAATGCCCATAAAATACCAATTGCACATTAGCCGCTTCTAATAAAGGGACAACATCGCGGATAATATAATCTGCATCTTTGGGGTATTCGTAACGCACTGCTTTGATATTCTCGCTATCCCGTTCAATTATTTGTATTGGTTCTGTATAAGGAGGAACTATATTATCACCCAGCGTATGGGGCGGATGATGAAACATCACAACTTTGTATTTTGCTTGTTTAAACTCAGGGCTGTTGAGTTCTGCCTCTAGCCAATTGTACTGCTTGCTACCTTTAGTAATTGGCTCATAAATAACCTGTCCATAACCCCAATTTTCAGGATTATTTAAATCCTTTTCTGCTTCTTGATATCTACCTTTATGCTTTGCATTCAAGCTGGGAGTTCGCCACATATTCGTGATGTACAGTACCACCAAACGCGCATCACCAAAGGTAACTGCATAATACTTTTTTCCACCCTCTTGACTTTTTGGTAGAGTGAAAATCTCTTCATAGGTATTAGTATTAAAAGAATTATCTATTAGAGATTTTTCTTGGTAGATTTTTTGAGCTACTGCACTAGGAATCGGATCATTAAATTCACCGTTCAAACTTCCCGTTCTATCAAATCGTCCCATCACCTCATGATTGCCAATGCAAGTAAACATGGGTGCATATTGAATTATTTGTCCCCCAGTGTAGGTTGTCTTAACCCCGTCGTGCGTCATTTCATATTTAGCATGACCTTGTAAACCGGGAAACAATGCACCACCTTGATTATCATCAAACCATTCGGAGGCGCGATCGCTAATGTTGACCAAATCACCAGCAAACCACACTCCATCAACTCTGCCAATTGTCTCTACCACCTTTTGCAGATTTGCCGCTGTCATCGGTTTTAGTTGATGATCTGAGGTAAGCAAAATTTTTAGTGATGTACCTGATTTTGGGGTAGCTGCGAGGCTAAAAACATCACTACTAACGCTCTCGCCAGCTTCTAGCGCACTCGTAATCCGATAGTTTACCCGCACACCAGGAGTTAACCCAGTCACCTCAGCTTCATGTCGCCAAATGTCACGCTGGACGGGTTTTTGATAAACTTGGCCGTCTTTGGTTTGGTTTGCAACTCTTGAATCTTGGTCTTCACGAGTGCGACTGAGTTTGGTAGTATTTGCCTTAGCAGTTTGTTTGAGGTTTTCTCCGTAGGTGACTGTGTGATTAACACCAGCAAATTCGGTAAACCAAACTACTCGCACTGAGGTTTCAGTTGGCAGTTGCAAAAATGGATCGGTTAGTAGTTGGGGTGCTGATGTCATATTTGTTTGCCCACATGAATGCACGCTTATTAGAGTAAAGCAGATGACAAGCACAAGCATAGCTACTGAGTAAATTTTAGGGCTGCTTTTGCGTCTGAGCATGAGTAGTATACCAAATTTTGTCAGGTGTCCAAGACTCAAATCGGATTTTTATGTGCGATGTCTACGACGGGCTACGCCTACGCATTTTTGCTAGTACCAGACTTTCTCTAGGTTTCTGGTTGAGCGCGGATTTCATTTGGACAAGGACGACCTTGTTCAACATCAGTAATATTAGCAAAAGTTGTCTCTGCAATATTGTGGAGAGCTTCTGCCGTAAAGAAGGCTTGGTGTCCGGTAATTAATACGTTGGGGAACGTTGTCAAGCGCTGGAAAATATCATCTTGAATAATTTCACCAGACAAATCCTCAAAAAACAATTCCGATTCTTGTTCGTAGACATCCACGCCAAGATAGCCAATTTTTCCTGACTTTAATCCCTCAATCACTGCTTGGGTATCAATCAACGCTCCTCGGCTAGTGTTAATTAGCATTACACCTGATTTCATCTGTTTTATAGCCTCAGCGTTGATTAAGTGATGCGTTTCTGGAGTCAGAGGACAATGCAGGGAGATAATATCGGATTTGGCAAATAGCTCAGGCAATTCTACATACTTCCCGCCTAGCGCCTCCAATTCTGGATTGCGATAAACATCATAAGCTAATATGTGACAACCAAACCCCTTCATAATCTGTCCTAAAATCAAACCGATTTTGCCGGTGCCGACAATCCCCACTGTACGCTCATGCAAATTAAATCCCAATAGTCCATCTATGGAAAAATTGCCTTCTCGAACACGGTTATAAGCACGATGAATTTTGCGATTTAGGCTTAAAATCAATCCTACAGTATGTTCTGCTACTCCATAGGGTGAATAGGCGGGAACACGCACAACAGTCATCCCCAAGTCTGCTGCGGCTTGTAAGTCTACATTGTTAAACCCTGCACAGCGAAGGACAACTAAACGAGTTCCCCGTGAGGCGAGAAGCTCTAAAGTTGGAGCATCAACCTGGTCATGTACAAATACGCAAACTGCCGGAAATCCGGCGGCTAGGATGGCGGTATCCCGATTTAAACGAGGTTCAAAATATACTAACTCGTGAGGATATTGATGTGCGGAGGTTCCCGCCGTTGAGACAGAATTTGCAGCTTCTAAAAACTGCCGATCATAGGCTTTTGTACTGAAGACTGCTACTTTCATGCTAAACCTCAGACTTTATGCTGCACGGTGTTCGAGTACATAATACCTTGGCATTTAGAAGAGCAATATCACGACGGGCGTGGCTGCAACACCTTTGAGCATTGCCAGTCTTAGGGATTGTAGTCTGTGCGAGCAATTCTCAAACTAAAGCAAAAATTTAGGATTTAAGGTAGAGCGATCGCCTGATTGAGAGAAATGCTATAATTTCATGGGGATATAATTAGATTTTCCTAAATTCACAGCATTTGAATCTAAAATAGATATTCAAATGTGTGAGTAAATAGCTGGAGAGGTGTCCGAGTGGTTGATGGTGACGCACTCGAAATGCGTT
>JBBSCU010000085.1:0-18484 GCA_038249935.1 Chroococcales cyanobacterium | reverse complement strand
GTGAGAAAATTTATAACTATGTCATTGCGAATGGAGCGTTCGCGCTTGCGTCTCGTAGAGAAGCGAAATGAAGCAAGCACAAGGGTCTTGAGGTTTTTACATTTTGTTACATAGTTCGGTTTATTTCAGCCCACCTACTTAGGAAGTGAGTTAGTAATTTTCGCTGACCAACAGACAGAAGACTTCTATTGCATTAATTAATGTATTTGTCAATATTTTACAGGAATGCGATGTTTGGCGACAAGCCCTCCGGGTTCAGCAGTCGCTCATGGGGGAAACCCCCAAGACCGCGCTGCTTCACCGCTTTGCGTTTACGCACTCATGTAAAATACTGGTACAGCCAAAAAATTAGCTAATGACCAGGTTTCCCTACGACCAGTTTGCAAAAGACTACCTTAAAGAATTGTTACAACCACTAGGACAAGTGGAAACAAGTCGGAAAGTTACGGCTGAAATCCGGGAGATTGATGTATATTTTGCACCTTCACCCCCATCGACAAGCGATAAAATAGAATTAGGATTATTAGGAAAGTTTGCGGCTGAACCTGCATTAATTGAACCATTTAGGAATGCGGCTACAGTTTCAGAAATTCGCAGTTGTATAAACAAGTTATTTGATATATTTGCTGATTTAAAACGTCAAACCAAAGGTGATAAAAAGCGGATTGCAGAATCAGAATTACCACGGTTATGGATTTTTTCACCTACAGCTTCTGAATCTATATTGGACGGTTTTAAAACTAGCTTAGATGAAGAAAATTGGGGAGTAGGAGTCCATTTTTTAGGCGATTATTTGAGAACAGCAATTGTGATAATTCACAAATTACCATGTACGGCAGAAACACTATGGTTGAGAATTTTAGGTAAGGGAAGAGTTCAGCAACAAGCGATAGATGAACTAGAAGCACTTCCCCAAAATAATCTCTTGCGTTCTAAAGCAATTGATTTATTATTGAGTTTAAAGACTACGTTAGAACTCAATCAAAATATAGACAAGGAGGATAGAGATTTAATTATGCGCTTATCGCCTATTTACGAACAGAAATTAGCAGAAGCCAAACAAGAAGGAATCCAAGCAGAGCGTCGTACTGTTATAGAGAATTTGTTGCGAGTTCGGTTTGGTTCTTTAGATGCAGAACTGAGAAGAATTATTAAACCTTTATTGGCACTATCTCCAGAGCAATTTACTCCTTTATTATTGCAACTATCTCGAGAAGAATTATTGGATAGGTTCAATTAGAAAAACTCAATCAGAGAGACTGTATTCTGTACGTTTACTAATAAATCGATGATTACTGTAGCTTTATTAATCGGACAATTGGATTAAAAAATATCCCCTTGATTAACCCACAGCCGTTACCATGACAATTGTACCCAACAGCGATCGCTCTCAACCCATTAACCTTTTTGAGTACGAAAAATTAGCAAAAGAGCGTCTGTCTCAAATGACACTTGATTACTATAGCAGTGGTGCTTGGGATGAAATCACATTGCGGGATAATCGTGCTGCCTTTGAGCGAGTCAAGCTGCGGCCTCGGATATTAGTCGATGTCAGCGATGTCTACGACGGGCTACGCCTACGCAATCTAACTACCTCCATTTTAGGACAACCCTTACAACTACCTCTGTTGATTGCGCCGATGGCTTTCCAATGTCTAGCCCATCCAGACGGAGAAGTAGCCACGGCTCTAGCTGCGGCATCAGCTGGTGTGGGCATGGTGTTAAGTACAATGGCAACAAAGAGCATTGAAGAAGTGGCGACTGCGTGTGATGATAAATTTCCAAATTCTCTGCGATGGTTCCAGCTTTACATCCACAAAGACCGAGAATTAACTCGTGCTTTGGTAGAAAAAGCCTACAAAGCAGGCTACAAAGCACTCTGTCTGACTGTAGATGCACCTGTTCTCGGACAGAGAGAGAGAGATAGACGTAACGAGTTTGCCTTACCCCCAGACTTACATCTGGCTAATCTCGCCACCATCTCAGGACTAGATATTTCCCATGAAAAAGGTGAATCTGGGTTATTTACCTATTTTGCCCAACAGCTAAACCCAGCAGTAACTTGGCGTGATTTGGAATGGTTAGAGTCTTTATCTCCACTACCTTTAATACTCAAAGGAATTTTACGCCCAGATGATGCTGTACGGGCTGTAGAATATGGAGCCAAAGCAATTGTTGTTTCCAATCATGGGGGCAGACAACTCGACGGTGCGATCGCCTCTTTAGATGCTTTAGCTGATATAGTAGCAGCAGTAGATGGTAAAATAGAGATATTGTTGGATGGAGGTATCCGTAGGGGTACAGACATTCTTAAAGCTCTGGCATTAGGAGCAAAAGCGGTACTCATCGGACGACCTATTTTGTGGGGATTAGCGGTAGGAGGACAAATTGGTGTATCCCATGTCATCTCACTACTACAAGATGAGTTAAATGTAGGAATGGCACTTAGCGGCTGTGCCAAGTTACAGGATATTGACCCTAGTTTATTGGCACTCCCACGCTTTTAAGCCATCGGATTTTAAGATCAATAAGATAAAATTATCCAGTAAATCTCTATAGTAGACATAAATCACTACTCTAAGCTATAGCAAATAAATAAATAGACATTCTGAATACACACACTGTCTCAAAGCCTAAAAATGCTTGTGAGCTAGACGATAGAGCCATACAGTATATTTGCTCAATTAATTTAAAAGCTATTATTCCAGCAAAACTTTTAAAATCACTTTTTAGACTTGTCACAACACCACTTAATAGAGTATAGTAGTAAAGTTGGATGTAAGGGCGGGTGGCGGAATTGGTAGACGCACCACACTCAAAATGTGGCGGCCTTGCGGTCATAGGAGTTCGATTCTCCTCCTGCCCACTATTAAAAGCTTAAATAGCAAAATTTTTAGTAGAGGTATTATCTATCTGGATTATTTATTGTAATTTTAGAAAATAAATAAACTATTTTTAAGATTATGCTATATTTCCAAATAGTAAAAAATATTTTATTAAAAACATAATTTGATTTTTACAAGTGTAGAGATTCTATAAATGTATTCAATTACTTAAGAGCAAATATCAAACACAACAGAGGTTAAAGATTATGCGCCTGAAAAGATGGGAATCTCCCCGTAAAGAAGGCAGGAATGAGAAAGGTAGAGGCAACTCAAAAAGCAAAGGCAGATGTTACGGCAAAGACTTAAGGAAGCTAACAAACCAAACAATAACAATAACAAAAATAATATAACGGGGAAGATAAGCCTATCTTCCCCTTATTTTTTGAGTATTCCTTTCATAAAAAATATAAATTATAGATTTATTCAGTATATAGTCTAAATTAAATCTGTAATAAATTTTAAAATTATTAGAAAAAATTATTAGCTTATTCTTCAAATTATTATATTTTGAATCAAACCTCTTAAGTGCATACTTACGTTATCAAAATTAGTAGACTGAGTGCTTGGTATTTTGCCTTACTACACAATTGCTTTTGTAGCAAAAACAACATAGTATAATACGCCTTTACTAAAAATTTATCGCAATTGTAATGCTTGGATGAACTAAGCAAAAATTAATTATGAAGGAAGTATGAATTTTACCAAACAGCATCTGAAATCCCTTGCTTAAAACAGTAAACTAAGACATAACACCAAATTATTGTATTATTACCAGGAAAACTAAAATGTAATAAGAAGACAATTGCACCTCCATATGTTAACTTCCAACCATGACAGAATCCTTCAAAAAATTAGGAGTCATCTAATCTGAATTCTTTAATATTCGGAATGGTCTAGGTAATCTATGGATTCTTTTCTTCGATACAGGAGTTATTTATAGTGGCAATAGTGCTTCTACCTACTAAAAAGGTGCTTGATTTTCCCATTACTGCTTTACGCTTTGATGACCAGGTACAAACAATAGTCAAGTGGGCGAGTAAACGTGAGAGTAAAAGTGTATATGTAGCCAATGTACATATGCTTATCGAAGCTCACTGGGAACCAGAATTTGCCAACGTATTACGAAATGCAGATATAGTTACTCCTGATGGTATGCCTCTAGTATGGATGATGCGGAAAATGGGAGCGCCCTGCCAAGACCGTGTTGCGGGGATGGATATTTTCCTAGCATTGTGTCAGCTAACTCAAACACAAAATTTCAGTGTTTTCTTTCTAGGTTCCCAAACAGAAATCCTTTCTAAGATGCGAAGCCGGTTAGAGCAGGAATTTCCTCAGATGAAGATTGCGGCAATGGAGCCTCTACCCTTTCGTCCCCTGACTGAAATTGAAGACGAAGCTTTGGTTGAAAAGATTAACTCTAGTGGTGCCGGCGCTGTCTTAGTATCTCTTGGATGTCCAAAACAAGAAAATTGGATAGCTCAACATAAGGGTAAGATACAAGCTGTAATGATTGGACTGGGTGGAGTTTTTCCAGTTTATGCAGGAATCCGCAAACGCGCACCCCGTATAGTTAGAGACTTGGGACTTGAATGGCTGTATCGATGGATTCAAGAACCACGACGACTTTGTGGCCGCTATGCTAAAACCATTCCACTCTTTATTTGGCTGGCTACCAAGCAACTACTATCATCAAATCGTATAACATCGGTCTTCCTTCAAGAGACTGGGGATTAAGCAAAAGGAATATGTGTTCTGTAGAAAATAACATTGTTGATACATATGTCAACTGTGATAATCAAAAAACCTATGTTGTTTTAATAAAATAATTATCAAAGTTATATCCCATCCAAAGCTTAAAAATCTAAGCAATGGTGCATTTTGTGTAAAAATTCAATAGGCTCATCAATAAATTTTCTGCTAAGAGTACCTTGAATAGCTAACAATTTACAAAAAGATTGTGGTCAAGTCTTCTGGGAGTAATTACTTACTTAGCATAAAGAGGATTTTTTGAGATATCACACTAATCGTTGTTATATGTAGATAGTTTATGGGCTATTTTTGCAGTAAAAAACTTTAATAGTAAAATGAACTATTAAAGTACTTGACATCAACCCAGGACTAAGTGCTATACTAAATAGAGTAGAGTCGTTGGGGCGTCGCCAAGTGGTAAGGCAGCGGGTTTTGGTCTCGCCATCCCTGGGTTCGAATCCTAGCGCCCCAGTATATGTAAAGACAGGCTGTAATGCCTGTCTTTTTGCATTTAAATTTAGATAACTAAAAATCTGTCTCAATTCATCTAACTCGATAATAGTTACTTATCAGGAGATTTCAAAGCTTGATCTAAAATCTGCCGAGCCTGTTCTGCTTTCGCTCGCGCTTCCTGGTAACGCACATTAGCTTGGGCAAAATTTTTGAGAACTTTAAAACCTTCTTTGAGTCGAGCAATTTCCTCTTCACTCACCGAATCGTCGGTGAACAGAACATCAACTGCTTTGCGAATTTCTAGCGCTTCATCTCGTGAGTCCTGAACTTTCAGCTTGAGTGTGGCCAAGTTACTCAGAACCTGAACAGCTTGCGTAATGCTATCCTCACCGCTAACAGTATCAATAGTTGGCTCTTTAACTTCAATTAGTTGTTGAGGACTAAATCCTTCTTCCAGTTCCGTGGGTAGCTTACCTGCATCCATCAGTTCCATCAACTGATCCATTGCTTTTTCACGGGCTTTGACTGAATCTTTTCCAGAAACAGTGAGGATAATTTCTGGGCTTTGAGCGAGAGTGTACTGAACCATATTTGAGCAGAAAATTTGCTGGTTAACCAAACCGAGGAAAATAATACTAACATATTGTGTGTCAGGTTATTTGTTGGTTTATCCAGTTTAGTCTCGGTTTCCCAAATTTATGTAATTTCTATATCTGATGATTTCACTTTCATTTCTGCCTCTGCCAAGTCGCTCAAAATAAAACTTTATACTTAAGAAAAGGGAAATAAGTTTCAACAGGAAGGAAGAGCAATGGCTCCCAATCCCACCATCATGCAAGCTGTAGAACAACTGGGCTACCGTGTCACCGTTGGTGATGTGTCAACCCAGGTAGGATTGAATGTAGCTGAAGCTAATCAAGGCTTGTTAGCCCTAGCATCTGATGCTGGGGGGCATTTACAGGTGGCGGATTCAGGTGATATAGTTTACCTTTTTCCCCAAAATTTTCGAGCAATTTTGCGTAATAAATACTTCCAATTACGATTGCAGGAATGGTGGAAAAAGGTCTGGAGTGTTCTGTTTTACCTGATTCGCATTTCTTTTGGAATTTTCTTAACTGTTTCCATCGCTCTGATAACTGTTACCATCTTCATTATTATTACTGCTGCCAATTCAGACCGTGACGGCGATAATCGGGGGAGTAATTCAGGCGGTGGGGGGTTCTTCTTTTTTCCAAATTTATTCTGGTATCTTAGCCCAAATTATGACAACCACTACCAGGAAAGGCGACGTGGCAGCCGGGACGAAAGCAATCTGAATTTCTTTGAAGCTGTGTTTTCGTTTTTGTTTGGCGATGGTAATCCTAATGCCAAGTTAGAAGAACGTCGCTGGCAAGAAATTGCTACGGTGATTCGGAATAACCGTGGTGCAGTGGTAGCGGAACAAATTGCCCCATATTTGGATGACATTGGCGAGGGATATACAAGAGAGTACGAAGATTATATGCTGCCCGTTCTGACGCGATTTAATGGGCAACCAGAGGTAAGTCCAGAAGGGCAAATTGTTTATTACTTTCCAGAGTTGCAGGTGAGTGCAGCTAAAAAGCGCCGTCATGCAATATCAGATCACTTGGAGGAATTGCTTTGGCGTTTTAGTGCCGCAAGTTCCGGACAAATTATGCTGAGTGCTGGGTTAGGGGTACTAAATTTTGTTCTTGCTTTAGTGCTGGGAAGTTTGTTGAGAGATGGCACGATCGCTGCTCAATTAGGTGGACTGGTAGCTTTTGTACAAGGAATTTATTGGCTACTATTGGCTTATGGAGCAGGTTTCTTAGGTATACCGTTATTGCGTTATTTCTGGATTCGGTGGGGTAATCGCAAAATTGTTGCTCGCAACCGCGATCGCCTTTCCAGGGCAAAGCTGTTGGCAAGTCCTGATGCACCTTTGCAACAAAAAATCGACTATGCTCAACAATTTGCCACAGAAAGAATCATTGGCAACGAAGATTTAGTGTATTCCAGCGAAACTGACTTACTCGAACAGGAAGCTGAACGTTCTGCACAAACTGACGCTGAATGGCAAAAGCGCTTGGAACGCGGAAGTGGAGAATAAGAAATAGGGAATTGGGCATTGGGTTAAGTAAACATTTTTTCTCTCTCCCTTTCCCCTGCTCCCCATGTTCTCTCATCCCCAAGTCCCAATCCCTGATTACTTCGCCTGAATTGGTGTGAGAGCTACACCTTGGTAATAATGCCCCAAAATTTGCAGGTGATTTACTCCTTGCCGAGCCAGATTGTACGCCCCCCATTGACTCATGCCCAAACCATGACCAAAACCAAGCCCTTGGAGTACAAAACTACCATCTGCTCCCTTGGCAACGGTAAAGCGGGTACTTTTTAATTTCAGCGCTGTCCGCACTTCCTCGCCTCTTAGCATTTTTGCACCTTTATTGCCAACAATTTTTAAGACTTTAACACTGCGGAAACGCGAGAATGTTTCTGGAATCATATCCTTGACATTGCCCACCTCAGGAAATTTAGCGCTAATTTCACTGGGGGAGAAGGTTTTTATCCAATTACACTGTTTGATATTTTGATCGTAGTCTTGAACAGCACGCAGGTAAGGCAGGGTATTTCCCCAAACATCTTCCACGTTTTCGGTGTGTCCCCCAGAACAAGCGTGGAAGACTGAGAGAATAATCCGGTTTTTGTAAGTTAGTACCTGCCCTGCTGTGGCATCAACTGCTTTGTAAGTAGCAGGAGATTCACTAATTACACCTTTGTAAATTTGCCAACGATCTGGGGTATTGCCTAAATCGTAAACGGGGTTATTCCGTTGTTTTTCTCGCTCGTAGAGAGCGTAGGTACGGGCAGCGATCGCTTGGGCTTTTAGGGCTTCTTGAGGCCAGCTAGCATCCATCTCGCCACCGAGAACGCTGTAGAGATATTCTTGGTAATCTACCCAATTAACAGCAGTTAAGCCTTTATCTGTGGGGACAACCAGAGTTCTGCCCCGATACCAGCGATCGCCAATATAAACGAATCCTTTACCAGTTGGCTCAATCCAAAATAAACCAGACTGCCACTTATCTAAAGCAACTCCGCCCGGAACGGCTTGGGCATAATATGCACTCATCGCCGGCAACTGTCCGAGAGTACGTCCGGTACTATCCTTGACGATCCCAGTGGTGGAACTGCCCACTTTTACCTGATTAACTCCCCTCTCAATTGCCACGCGCAGGATTACAGACGCTTGAGCTGGGGCAACCAAAGCAATCCACAAAAGGACACTTACCCACCAATGACGTACTTTAGTCTGAGAAAATAAAAAGCCTAAGTAAAGTTGGAATTTCATGCTGATCATCTAATCATACCAGTATCTAATTGACGCTCTGGATTATGGCGTCTACTACTTTAAGATGAGACACTTCTCCAACGCAGGAGGTTGCCACCTGCTACTAATTATGCATTTTAGTTTAGCTATAGGGTAGTGAAAACAAAAGTTTTGCTCCTGAATACTGCTGTATTTGTTTCTGCTCTTGGAAATCTAGAGTTATGCAGAATATTTTACTTCATTAGCGATAATTCCAATTAAATTCAACTCACTCAAAATTTCTGTAGCTTGAGTCAGTTCAGTTCGGGTCACTTTACCCATGCGCTCTACCATCACAATCCCATTACAAAAAGATGCCACAATCCTGGCATCAACCGTGCCTAAAATTGGTGGAGCGTCTATCAGTACTAAGTCGTAACTTTGCTCAAACAACTCTATTAATTCTTTCATCCGTCGAGAACTGAGCAACTTCACCGTGTCTTCTGGTATAGGCCCAGCAGTCAAAATATCAATGGAGGGGTGAATCGGCTGGATGTAATCTTGAAAATGGGTAGTTGTCTCATCAATTAATAACAGAGATAGTCCCCAGTCATTGGATAGGTTGAGGATTTTGTGCAAGCTAGGATTCTGGAGGTTAGTATCAATTACTAATACCCGTCCATGCATTCGGGTAGCGCTAGCCACAAGCCCTAATACTAAGGTTGTCTTCCCTTCCTGTGGTAGTGCCGAAGTCAACATTAGCGACTTGAAAGGTAAGGGATATTTTAATATTTGAATATTTTGGTAAATCATGTCCAGAGTTTCATGGACGGGCAATCTAGCACTAGCTTCTACCATAGAAGGAGGTAAAGTTCGCTGTTTATTCCAAGACAGGTCTAGGAGCCGCTTCTTCGGATAACGCGACGGTAGTTTTGGTACCGACCCCAGTATACGCAGGTTCGTCAGTTTTTTTAAATCTGCCGCACAATAGATAGCGTCATTAAACTTTTCCAAAATCAGGGCTGCTAAAATACCTAAAATCAGACTAATTACTGCTCCTCCAGTCAAAAGTAATAATCTGTTGCTCCCCATATAAGTGCCTAGAGCAGGTTCTGCCAAAACTTGCCAGTTATATCCTTCCTGAGCAATTTTCAGTCCCAAAGACTGTTGTGCCTGGAGCAGTTGTTCAAGGGTTTTCCGACTAGTTTCAACCTTTGGTATCAGACGATTATACTCTGCTATTAAGCTTGGGTATTTGTTTAGCTCAGAGCGGAGTCGCTGTTCTGATTCTGTTAGACTCTTTTCATTAGCAATCAGTCCTAAGACATTTGTCTGCACCAAAATTAACTCGTCTACTAGCTTTGGTTCAACCCCTACTATTTCCCCTTTTAAGAGTGGTTTTCCCTTACTGCTAGTAGTAATTATCTTCACTTCTTGTCGTAACAACGACAGTTGACTTTGACGCTGCTGCTTTAGTTTTTCTACCGATGGATAATCGTCTGTGTAGCGTAGCCGCTCTTTAGCTAGCGCTAGTTCAGTCTTTTGAATTTCAATCAATAGTGTTTGGTAGCGGCTTGACTGATTTAAGCGAGAGGAAATTAGGGCATTTTGCTGGGAGGAAGACGCTATTTGTTGTTCTAGGTTTTCGTAGCGAGCGTTTACATCTTGAAGATTGGCACGAGTGGTTTGTAGCTGTTTTTGAATATCAGCTAAAGATTCTAGCAGGATTTTACTTTGTGCTTCGGGGTTAAGTAAATTATGTTTCTTGCGAAACTGTTCCAAATTTTTATCAGCTTTACCCACCTCTTTTTTTATTTCTGGGAGGCGGGCATTTACAAAAGCCAGTCCTTGATTTAGACGCTCTTTTTGTTGTTCTATATTGTAGGTTTGATAGATTTTTTGTAGAGCTTGAAGTATTCTTTGTGCTTTGATTGGATCGTCATCACTATAGGAAACTTCAAAGACTTTATTAAAAACTTTATTAGCTCCTATTCCTTCCTCTTCTTGAGTCACTTGCAGAGGTGCTTTTTTGCTTTGTTCTCTTTGACCATTGATATCCTCTAAGGTAATATCAGGATAATCAGAATGAAGTAAGTCTACGGCTTTCTGGAGCAGTTTTGAACTCAGCATAAGTTTCATCTGAGTATTGTAATCAACAACTTGAGAGTTGGGGTTAGTAACCTCGGTGTCTACGCCTTCTGGGATATTATTTAACGGTGTTCCTTGAGATAAATTGGAACTCACCAATATCTGCATATTGCTCTGGTAAGTAGGTTTGGCAATAATAGCCAAGAGGCTAGCCGCTGACATAACTACACAGGAAACTCCTAAGACAAGAAAGCGTCGGCGAAGCAAAATAGTAGATAATTGTCTGATGTCAACTGCGCTTTGTGCTGAAGTAGTAACCTGTTGCTCTTGATTCAGACTAGTCTTAACCACTATCAAACTCCTCTAATATCGAAACACTATAATTGTTTATACCTATAGCCACGACAGTATGCTTAATTATCCTGCCAACAATGACAAGCTTATTTGGCACTATATTATGCCAACTAGCGCTTTCATGTTCATCAATTCACGCATATAAATTCTTAATCAGTGTTGGAAGAATAAATTTTCAATAAATATTTTATTTTCAGAAGAAAAATCTTGACGAAAAATTAATTATTTTTCCTAAGCTTTTAAGTAAAGAATTATCTGATTCACAACATCACTATATATTAAAGTTCTTTTGATAACTTGTAATATAAAAAAAACATTGAGAAAAATATTTAAACCATAGTATTTGGACATTATTGATACACTTAGTTAACCGTAAATTATTGGTTAACTAGTTGACTTACTCGCAAAACTAAACTGCTGTCTATTGGCTGGACGGTATGAGTTGTCTTACTAAACCTCACGATAGAGTCTGGTTAATTTTAAATTTTAGATTAAAGCGATTCAATCTAAAATCTAAAATTTAAACGCTGATCTTGGTTAACTCTACTTCTCGCCGCCTGGGTACTTCATGAATCATAAAATCATAAGCCATGTCAGTACGGGGAAAAATGGCACGGGCTTCCTGAAGGAGATCCTTCAACTCCAGGGTATTTCCGGGAGCATAGCGGGGACTAAAATGACTCATAATCAGCCGATGTGCCCCGGCTGCTAAAGCTGTTTGCGCTGCCATTGTGCTTGTGGAGTGCAAGCGCTGAAAAGCCATATCTGCATCTTGATGGGCAAAGGTTGCTTCGTGAATTAATACATCTGCATCATGAGCTAATTCCACTGCACCATCACAATAAATTGTGTCTGTACAATAGGCAATTTTTCGCCCAATTTCTGTAGGGCCGCACAATTGGCTGCCATCAATCACCCGTCCATCGGCAAGGGTTACTGTTTCACCGCGCTTGAGTTGACCATAAATCCGGCCAGGGGGAATTTGCAACGCCTTAGCTTTTTCGATATCAAAGCGTCCTGATCGGTCTTTTTCGGCTACGCGGTAGCCGAAAGCTGTAATCCGATGATGCAAATTTCCGCAGCTAACGGTGAAGTCTTCGTCTTCATAAATTACCCCTGGACGGATGGCGTGAACTTTTATGGGGTAGGAAAAGTGTGTGTAGGAGTAACGTGAGGCCGCTTGGATGTAATCATTTAATCCGGGTGGGCCATATATGTCAACTCGTTGCACGTTGCCAGCCAAGCCACAGGTAGCAAGAAGTCCCATCAAGCCAAAAATGTGGTCGCCGTGCATATGGGTGATAAAAATTCGGGAAAGTTGGCTGATTTTCAGTTCACTCCGCAAAATTTGATGCTGAGTACCTTCGCCACAGTCGAATAACCACAGCTCTGCCCTTTGGGGTAGTCTCAGGGCAACGCTGGAAACATTGCGCGATCGCGTAGGTACACCGGAACTCGTCCCTAAGAATGTTATCTGCACAGCGTTCTTTAGTCTTCCTATTGCTCAATTTGCAGCTCTATTTTCTATAGTGCCACGGTTGATGAGCAAAATGCTTGAGGTTCCAGAGCAACTTGATGACGCAGTTGCTCCCAAAGATTGATCTCTTTTTTCTTACTCCCCTCTCCGTTGGCTCAGGCTAACGCCAACGGAGAGGGTTTGGGTATGAGGTTATGCCGGATAAATCCGCAAACGCCGATTTGGTTCTTCGCCAAAACTGTGCGACTTGAGGCGATAGTGTTCTACCAACTCATGTTGCATTTTGCGGACTTGGGAAGAACGCGGCAATAACTCGACTGGCTGTCCTTTGGGAATCACAATTTGCTCAACGGCAAGTCTGGCTTCTTCAAGGGCATCCATCTCATCATCGCTGCCACTGTGCAGAAACAGTTGCAGTTCTTTGTCATCAGCTAATTCTGGGTCATCGATATTGAGTAACCGCCGCAAGCCACGGGTAATTTGCGGAATGGTGCTGGACTTAATCACATGGATGGGTACATGACGGGCTTTCGCCATTTGGCGTAATTTGGCGTGGTTTTTGACGTGCGATCGCAGTGCTAAAATTGCGTCAGCACTATCTATGTCTTTTGTCAATATCACAGGTAAAGTTAACACGCTGATTACCTGTTCGAGTTGGTGGCGACTAACGCCATAGGGGTAAACGTGCAGTGGCAAATCTTCACCATTCGGTCCTGGCTGTCTGTTAGCAGTACCTAAATCGATGCTCTCAGAATAATTAAAAGATTCATCCAGCAAGCGGTCAAACTCACTCCGTCCAGTTACCCGCTCTACAGGCAATTGCGGCAGTGCTACCATTTGTCCAGATGAACGCCAACCGTTAGATGGTCGCGCCGATGCGAAAGATTCGTCTACTGTGGCTAAATGTCCACTACGACCATTGACAACAGCTAACTGCCTTGTAACCGCAATTTTACCCTGGTCATCAACGGTTCTCGTTTGTGGGCTAGCCTGACGCCCCCGTAACAGATTATCTACTGTATCAGCAACGCTTTCGTGTACCGTCCAACGCTGGCGTTCCAGCATTTCCACAGCAATCTCAAATGTCGGCGGAGCTTTACGCTCCAAAACAGTCTTTTGACTGCCTCTACGTCTGGCTTCGTCATCTCCCAGTGTCACAGCTTGGATACCCCCAACTAAATCAGCCAGAGTCGGGTTTTTAATCAGATTTTCGATCTGATTACCGTGGGCAGTACCTACTAACTGTACACCCCGTTCCGCAATGGTGCGAGCCGCTAAAGCTTCCAGTTCTGTGCCAATTTCATCAATGATGATCACCTCTGGCATATGGTTTTCCACGGCTTCAATCATCACCTGATGCTGTTGTTCTGGATGAGCCACTTGCATCCGCCTAGCGCGACCAATGGCTGGGTGGGCAACATCACCATCCCCAGCGATTTCGTTGGAAGTGTCAATAATCACCACTCGCTTATGCAGATCATCAGCTAAAACCCGGGCAATTTCCCGTAAGGCAGTAGTTTTGCCCACGCCTGGACGCCCCAGCATGAGAATCGATTTACCAGTTTCTACCAAATCGCGGATCATGCCAATGGTTCCGAATACTGCCCGACCGACGCGACAGGTCAAGCCAATAATCTTGCCGGTGCGGTTGCGGATAGCGCTGATCCGATGCAAAGTTTGCTCAATTCCTGCTCGATTATCTCCGCCAAAGATGCCAACTCGTTGAACGCAATCATCTATCTGTTCTTGAGTAACGGGTACTTCGCTCAGATACTCAGCTTGATTGGGAAAGCGAGCCTCTGGGCGACGACCCAAATCCAAGACCACTTCTACTAAAATATCTCGTTTGGGATGACTCTCTAGTACTTGTCGCAGGTCTGGGGGCAAAATGTTTAATAACTTTTGGAGATCGTCTGTAATCGTCATGCTTTCTATGGTGACGTTTTTAGAGATAGCGAGGACATTTGCGTGCAGCAGAACCCGCCTCGGGTAATTGTCCTGAACGAGTGATTAACGCTTCTGCTGTGACTTGATCTGGGAAACAAGAGAATGTGCAAGCTCTACAGCTTGCCAAAGTAATACGTCGTCTTCTTCTAGGCGAACAGTCGCCTTAACATTAGTGTTACTTACCTCCTTATTCTCTAACTGATCGAGAATCGGTGACAGCAGTACACGGGCGTAGCTACCGTAAGCTACCCCGGCAATGTGGGAGTGCTGAGTAGTATAGTCTTTCTCAGCACTCAGCACTTGGCACTCAGCACTGTTTAACAGTCCCATTGCCTTTAACTTAGCAACGGTATAGCTATTTGTGCCGCCTGCTAACTGCACATATCCCGGTAATTTAGCTGCCAAAACTTTTTGCCCTAATTTCACTGCGGCTATTGTGGTGCCATCACCAATATCACCACTCATAGAACGACCGTCGGTTTGCCAGATTAAGACACTCTTTAGTGGGGTAATCAGTTTATACAGTGCTTTCAGATAGTCAGTAATCCCCTCACCATCGTTACAGCTAATGGCTACTAGCTTTAGTTGATCGATCCACGGTGAAATTGCTTGCCATAATTGCTCAAATTCCGCTAACCGCCCAACTTTTGTATGGATTTCTACGGCATCTACTCCCGTTGATATTACCAATGGCGCGATCGCTCCTGGCGTTGACATATACGATGCTGTATAAATTCTACCATAGGGGCAAATTGGTAGACAACGACCACACCCGTAACACTTTTGAGATACTACTCCTGAAAACTCATCTTTTATACTGTTAAACACGATTGCTTGTGCTGGACAAATTCCTTCACAGGGTCTAGGGCAGTCTGTAGGACACTGAGTAGGATTAAATTCTGCTTTCCGAAAATGGGGGTCTTCTCCATCGTTTAGGCTGACCATTAAAAAGGGTGAGTTGCCTTTGTAGCCAAAGCCTCGCTTTTGGGCATCCTTAGCCAGAGTTTTGGCTACTTGTAACGCTGCTTGCGCCGCTACAATCACTGCTGGATCAGCTGCAACATCTATGCAGTCAGCGCCCGCCAAAGTATAGGCTAACGTTAAACTTCTGACTGCCGGCAAATGCTGGAAACTGGCTCCGCAGATCAGCTTAAACCAGTGACCTTGTTTTAGAGATTGTAAAGGGACGAACAGATCAGTCACCTTTCTATTATGCGTTTATGCGACTAAAAATAGTAGTCTGTAATCAATAAAAAGTCCGGATTTTCTGATTTAGGGTTTTGAGCGATCGCACTGGGATTAGGGATTGGGTATTGAATACTGTGAAAAAGTAGGGGATGAGGGGGACACGGAGAATAAATAGACCTGATATCTTGCACCTATCGAATAAACCCTGTGATGTTGATATAGATGATTATCGAAGATTAAAGAAAATAAAAATGTTAAGTAAATGGTTTAACTCTAGCGCGATCGCTGCTGTTGGGGCGCTGATAGTAGCAGTTATCTCCTCAACACTTGTTGTTTTAGGGAGTGAAACAGCCCTACTTAAAAAAGGGGCTTTAGACGCTGTTTCTTCATAGAATCTTCACAATAAAAGTGGTCACAACCCTCATACCTAAGATGGTATGCTCTGGTAAGTAGATGCACCCTGATGATCTGGAGAGCTACTTAAGTCGCTCTCCTTCTTTGCTTTTGTCTTTCGTCATAAGAAAGGTAAAAATAATGATACCAATCGCCAACTAGTGCATTATTATTACCATCAGCAAATAAACTCACAACAAAAGCAACTGCGAACTGGGGAGCAGAGAGAGAATAATAACTCTTGACTCAGCACTTTTCCAAAGCACGTACCGACCCATCCAAACTGATAGTTGTAAGGAATAATCATGGCAGATTGGCAAAAAATAACAGGTGGCATCACAGCACCAAGGGGGTATCAGGCGGCAGGAATTACCGCCGGGCTGAAACCTTCGGGGTTGCCAGATTTAGCTTTGATCTTTTCAGATGTAGAAGCGATCGCAGCTGGTGTATTCACCACCAGCCAGGTTAAAGCTGCCTGTGTAGACTATTGTCGCCAACGCCTGCAAACAAAACATAGCGCTCGTGCCATCCTCTGCAACGCTGGACAAGCAAACGCCGCTACAGGGAATCAAGGCTGGGTTGATGCCCTAGAATCTGCTATGGCAATAGCCCAAGAACTGAACATCTCATCTGAATCTGTGTTATTGGCTTCTACCGGCGTAATTGGTCAAAGAATTAAGATGGATGCTTTGCGAAGTGGGATTCCCAATCTAGTAGCAGCACTATCAGAAACAGGCTCAGATGCCGCCGCCGGAGCGATTATCACCACAGACTTAGTAACAAAATCTATTGCTCTAGAGACAACTATAGGCGACCGCCCCGTGCGGATTGGCGGCATTGCCAAGGGTTCCGGCATGATTCACCCCAATATGGCAACCATGCTGGCATTTGTTACCTGTGATGCTGCGGTTTCGTCTCACCTTTGGCAGCAGATGTTAGCAAGGGCAGCTGATAGAAGTTTTAATTCCATTACCGTAGATGGTGATACCAGCACTAACGACAGCTTAATCGCCCTAGCAAATGGTCAATCTCGCACCCCAGCAATTACAGAATTGGGCGCAGAAGCAGAGAAATTAGAGGCCATGTTAACAGCAGTTTGCCAGCATTTAGCCAAAGCGATCGCTCGTGATGGCGAAGGTGCAACTTGCCTAATTGAAGTGGAAGTGACTGGCGCTCATGATGAACTCTCAGCCCAACAAATAGCCAAAACCATTGCTGGCTCATCCTTAGTTAAATCTGCAATCTTTGGACGTGATCCCAACTGGGGACGCATCGCCGCCGCTGCTGGACGTGCAGGTGTACCCTTTGAGCAAGAAAACCTCCAAATTAAACTAGGAGATTTCTTAATGTTGGAAAACGGGCAACCCTTAACCTTTGATCGTGCCGCAGCAAGCGCTTATTTAAAACGAGCAGCAGGTGGTGCTTATCTCCAAAACGATACAGTGTTAATTTCCGTTAGTGTTGGCAATGGTCATGGTTCAGGTAAAGCTTGGGGTTGTGATTTGAGTTATGACTATGTGAGGATTAATGCAGAGTACACGACTTAAAGATTAGACTTGCCGGATTTGAATATAAAATTGAGATTTGTAAATAAATATTACATAGGGATTTTTTTAGTGATGAATTGCGTGTCTAGACACGCAATTCATCCGGTTTTATCAACCAGGAGGCCAGTTTAACTGCCGTCCTCCCAAAATATGTACGTGTAGGTGATGGACTGTTTGGCCACCGTCATCACCAATATTGATCACAATTCGATAGCCGTTTTTCAGTCCAGCAACTTCTGCAACACGTTTGGCCGTTAATAAAAGATACCCCAATAGAGCATGATCCTGAGATTCAGCATCAGCTAGTGTGGCAATGGCTTTTTTGGGAATAACGAGAATGTGAACAGGCGCTTGGGGGTGGATGTCTTTGAATGCCAGTGCCAAATCATCTTCATAAACAATATCAGCGGGAATTTCCCGACTAATGATTTTGCTGAAAATCGTTTCTGTAGTTTTACTCATGCTAATCTACCTACTCATCTGCTAAAGATTTTAAAGGTTTCTTATATATATAATGGACTCATGCCTTCTTCACTCAAGCTGAAGATTAAATTTAACTTGCTGAATTTGCTTTTTCAACCACTCCGAAAATAAATATGCCACAATTTGCTGGCGAAGTTGTGCATCTAACTTTAAAAAATCTTTAGGTTTACTTTGAGATAATTGCCATTCTAAATCATTAAATTGGCGTTGTGCTATTTTCTCAATTAATGATTTATTGAGGATACCGCTTTTTGAGTAACTGAATAAAATCAAGTAGTAAGATTTGAGCTTCTTCTGGTAAAGTATCAATATCTCTATATATCTCTTCAAATTTTATCAGCATAATTAACTTCTAAATTGAGGAAAATTTTCGGTATGACCCTATTATAAACTACTTTTAAAACCGAATGAGGTGACGCGATCGCGCGTGATAAATTAATATAAACAGTCCGATGTATATGATGGACTGTTTCATTCTCATTTAGCCCGCCTCAGAATAAATTCTGAGTCTAATAGCGAAAGTCGTCTAAAGACGACTGAGAAAAGGTTATAGTCCGTTTTAACGGACTTTAGCTATTAGCCCCGAACTTTAGTTCTGGGCGGTTTTGTC
>JBBSCU010000084.1:0-18494 GCA_038249935.1 Chroococcales cyanobacterium | reverse complement strand
ATCGCTGGCGATAAATTTCATAAAGTGTCATACCTGCTGCTACCGAAGCATTGAGGCTGGGAGTTTTGCCTTGTAAGGGAATCGACACTAAAAAATCACAGGAGCGTTGAGTTAACATACTCAGACCTTCACCTTCTGAACCAATTACCAAAACGATTGGCCCAGTGAAATTGACTGTATGCACGGGTTCGCTCCCACTTGCAGCAGTTCCATAAATCCAAAAGCCAGCTTCTTTTAATTCTTCTAAAGCGCGGCCAAGGTTGATAACTCTAGCTACAGCAAAATTTTCTAACGCGCCGGCTGCCACTTTCATCACAGTGGAAGTGATCCCAGATGCCCTTCTTTGGGGAATCACCAATCCTTGAGCGCCTATTGCTTCAGCGGTGCGAATAATTGCACCCAAATTGTGGGGATCAGTAATTCCGTCAGCCACTACAATTACGGGATCAGTTACAGATTTGGCCTGTTCAATTAGATCTGGCAATTCGATGTAGGCGTAGGGAGCAGTTTGTGCCGCCACACCTTGATGATTGGCCCCGTTAGTGAGATGGTCTAAGCGCTTGGGTTCAACCTCATCTATAACTGTGCCATTTTCCTTAGCTTGCAGGAGAAAATGGTGAAAGCTGGGATCGTAGCGCAGACGGGTAGTAATCCAGAGCCGGTTGAGATTGCGCTGATTTTGCAACGCACTCAATACTGGATGACGACCGTAGATGAGATCGCTATCTTCTTCTATCGGTTCTGTAGATACAGACGGCTGGGAGAAGTTGCTATATCGTTGTCGAGAGTTACCAGAAATGGGATTGCTATCTATTTTCCTGGGATTACGAGTGGGATTCGCAACAGAGATCGGATTGCTATCTATTTTCCTGGGATTGCGAGTGGCATTAGTAACAGAGATCGGATTGCTATCTATTTTCCTGGGATTGCGAGTGGCATTAGTAACAGAGATCGGATTGCTATCTATTTTCCTGGGATTGCGAGTGGGATTAGTAACAACACGCTTACCCTGAATTTTTACGGGTTGTCCACGATTTGGTTCGCTAGATATCTTGACTTTTCTTGGTTTATTCTGCATTTGAGTTATGGATATAGCTTATGGTTGATTATTGCGATCGCCTCAATTTACTAAACCGACTTTATTGCTTTGACTATTGTGGGATTGAGTTCTCACTCTTTCTCTAAATTGAGTATTTGCAATAGTTCGGTTAGGCGCTGGTAATCGGTAAGATACAAGTAGCCTATTAAGGTTTCTAGACTAGTTGCCTGTTGATAAATTTCGGGATCAAGTCGCTTAGGGCGGCCTGTCGCGGCGTTTCGACCCCGGCGGACAATTTCTAATTCGGTGTCCCTCAGATGAGGAATAAGCGATCGCAAATGTAGCGCTTGTGTTTCCGCTCTTACCTGTGCCACCACCAAACGATGATAAGCCTCTGGTCGCTGCAATGGCAGCAGATAAAACATCCTAACATACACTTCATAGATTGCATCCCCCAAATATGCTAAAGCAGTAGGAGAAATCTGTTGCACTTGTGAGAGAGAAATCTGTTGGGCTAATGGCGATGTAGTTGCCAAGAGTGCTTGAGTCCAAGATAAACTCTGCTTGAGAGCTTCATCTCGCCCATCTAATAGCTCTTCCTCCTTTGATTTCACAAATAAATCATTCCTTGAGGGTTACATTTGAGAGGCATTCTTCGCTAAAACTAAATTTTTCTGAAGTGTGCCATGATACTATACTTAGCATAATCAACACTATCAGAATTACTTACTTATTTTATCTTTAGACATAATAGCTCAACTGGCTTAGTGCCTCTCCCGCAACGAGAGAGGTTTTTTGCCAGAAGTTTTAAAAATTAAGCTATCCGATGTTGAATCTAGATAACTGAATTGATCTCTCAGGTCGAGCAATCAAGACTACTTGACGTTTTCTAGAGCGTCTTCAACTGATTTTTGCAGGGAGAGAAACTTCTCTAGGCGAACAAGCTTGACCGTTTGAGTTACGCGGGCGTTTGTGACAATTTGCAAAGTGCCATCAGCCGTTTGAGCTTTCTTGGCTACCTGTACCAGCGCACCCAAGCCAGAGCTATCAACAAAGTCGATTTGTGAGAGATCCAAAATAATGTGCTTAGGTCCCTCGTCAATCTTGCTGTCAAGTACCTTGCGAAATGTCGGCTCAGAAAAGGCATCTAACAAACCTGTGAGGCGGAATAGCTGACACTTATCCCGGACTTCACGAGTGCCCCTCAGGCTGACGGTTAGATTCAGTGATTCAGCAATAATTCCCTCCTCATGAGTTAAAGTTAACGCTCAAGTATAAATGGTTTTTGAGCAAGTTGTCTACAATCTTTTGGGGCATTGGGCATTGGGCATTGGGCATTGGGCATTGGGCATTGGGCATTGGGGAAGAATTCTTATAACTCCCCACTCCCTACTCCCCACTCCCTACTCCCCACTCCCCACAGCTTGACGTACTGTTCGCATGGTTTGAACAAATTGCTCAAACAAGTAATCAGCATCGTGAGGGCCAGGACTGGCTTCTGGGTGATACTGTACGGAAAATACAGGCAGAGATTTGTGGCGTACCCCGGCAATGGTGCGATCGTTTAAGTTTAGGTGGCTGATTTCCACAACTGCCGTAGGTAAAGAATCTGGGTCAATAGCAAAACTATGGTTTTGGCTAGTAATTTCCACCCGTTGTTGTAAGCCCGCAGGTTGATTCAAACCACGATGACCAAATTTGAGTTTGTAGGTTTCTGCTCCTAGTGCATGACCTAAAATTTGGTGTCCCATACAAATACCAAAGATGGGTTTTTGACTTAACAGGAGTGCTTTAGCAGTTGCAATCCCTTCAGTGACGGCAGCAGGGTCGCCAGGCCCATTAGAAAGAAACACACCATCTGGATTATATTTGAGAATTTCCTCTGGTGGCGTATCAGCAGGTACAACAATCACCCGACAACCATAACTTACCAAGCGACGCAAAATATTACGTTTTACGCCAAAGTCAAGGGCAACAACGGTAAAGGGTTCCCCAAGATTTTCCGCAGCCTCAGAGTTAAATTCCCAAGCTGGAATTGTGGGATCTGACCATTCATAAGCCGTTGGGGTGGTAACTTCACTAACTAGATTCAATCCCGCCATCTTGGGAGCCGCTAGTACCTGCTCTAGTAATTCCGCCTCATCAAGAATGGCTGTGGAAATGCCACCGTTCATGGCTCCAAACATCCGAATTTTGCGGGTGAGGGCGCGGGTATCGATGCCGTAGATCCCTGGTACTTGGTTTTGTTTGAGGTAGTCAGGTAAGGATTGTGTCGATCGCCAATTACTTGGTCGATGACAAATATTCCGGGCGATCGCACCTCGCACCTGGGGGCGATCTGATTCCTCATCTTCAGAATTGACCCCAGTATTCCCCAATTCAGGATAGGTAAAAATAACAATTTGGCCAGAATAACTAGGGTCAGTCAGGACTTCTTGATAGCCGGTCATACCAGTGTTGAACACCACTTCTCCGATCGCAGTTCCTGTAGCACCGAAAGACCAACCGCGATAAGTGGTTCCATCTGCTAAGACAAGTAAAGCTGGTATTGCGTCAGTTAGGGGCATAGTAGATTGGGGACAAGGGGAGTGGGGATCGAGGAGTGGGCATTGGGCATTGGGAAAACTCTTCCCTATTCCCTACTCCCTATTCCCCATTCCCCAAGACTGCGATTGTTAATTATCCCATGAGTTGAGTAATTGGAAGTTTTTAGGATAGTAAATTAAAATTAAAAGGGAATTATTTAAGTAGCGGGAGTGGATTTGGCAAAGCTTGGGCAGTTAATATTAATTATGCTTCAGTCTTCTTTATCCCGTGCAACCCTAATTTTTCTATCAAGCGCTCTAGCGGTTTTGTGTGTTGCCTGTAGTCAAGATCAACGGAACACTACGACTGGTGGTAATGAGCAACCCGTGCCAATTGGGGATTCGGCATCAGTACGGCGTGCCGTCGAACCACCAGCAGCTACCCCAGAAGCGCAGCCACTAAAGCCATCTGAAAGTGAACTCAGTGTTTTTGAACTGGCGCTAGACAAAGCTGTTAGTGCTTGGAGTATCAGCCAATCGGCTCAATCTCCAGATGATTGGAATTTGGTGGCGAGTCAATACCAGGGTGCGATCGCGCTGATGAAAAAAGTGCGGCGACAAACCCCAGAATTTGCCTTTGCTCAATCCAAAATCACAGAATATCGGCGGCAAATCAAATATGCCAAACAGCAAGCTAATCCTCGCCCTGTGCGCGTTGCCGAACCAAGGAGGATAGTGGTTGTTGTTCCCCAAATAGCAACCACACCAAAGTTGACATTACCTTCTGTAGCCACAAAACTATCACCACCAAAATCAGCTTTCCCCTCGTCAGCAGTGCTGATTCCAGATCAGGAAGTATTTACAGCCCCAATTAAAAGGCGGATTGGTGGAACACCAATTGTCGAAGTCACCTTCAATGGTCAGCAACAATTTGAGATGATTGTGGATACGGGAGCGAGTGGCACTGTTATCACCCAACAGATGGCCAATGCTTTGAGAATCGTGATAGTGGGGAAAGCTAGGGCAAACACCGCGAGTTCCAGAGCTGTAGAATTTTCTGTGGGCTATGTTAATTCGATGGCAGTTGGCGGGGTAATAGTTAATAGAGTACCAGTAGCGATCGCCGGAGAGGAACTAGAAACAGGACTTCTAGGACATGACTTCTTTGGCAACTACGATGTCACCATCAAACGTAATGTAGTAGAATTTCGTCCGCAATTGCGATCGCAAATCAATTTCCCAGAAACTCAACTAACTGCTCCAACCTCGTCCAAGCAGCCCCACTTTGTAGGATATCCTTAGCGATTTTAATCCCTTGGGCATGATCCAGCAACGGTATTACACCCGCTACTTGCAGCGCCAATGATGTATTTAAAGCTACCGCGTCCTGTTGTGCCTGAGTTCCCTTACCTTGCAGTACTGCCTTGAGAATCAGCGCATTTTCTTGGACATCTCCACCCCGAAGCATACCTATAGGAGCAGGCGTTATATCCAAATCTAGGGGATTAATGGTAGTTAACTGTACTTCTCCCTCTGATAACACCGCCAAATCAGTTTCATCTCCTAAACCAGCCTCATCAAGTTTTTCTCTTCCGTGCAGCACAATTGCCTTTTCTTTGCCCAAATTCTGTAAAGCTTGGGCAACAGTTGCCAAAAGTTTGGGAGTAAATAAGCCCACAACTTGCCCAGTTGGACGCAAGGGATTTACTAACGGCCCCAGCAAATTAAACACCGTTCGGATCTTCAAAGTCCGCCGTAATTGGGCAACTGCCTTGAGTGCTGGATGCCAACCAGGGGCAAACAAGAAAGTGATCCCCACTTCTTGTAGTGCTGCTTGGACTTTTTCACTGGAGGCACTCAAGTTTACACCCAAGGCTTCTAATACATCGGCACTTCCTGTAAGACTTGACGCTGAACGATTGCCGTGTTTAGCGACGGCTACACCATAAGCTGCTGCGACAAAAGCAACTGCTGTAGAAATATTAAAGGTTGATGACCCATCTCCACCAGTGCCACAGGTATCTATTACAGTGCTGTTAGGGGATAGCTTGGGTTTAGCCTGTGCTGAGTGCTGAGTGCTGAGTGGGGAGCATTGAGATTGTAATACTTCAGCCATGCCGGTCAACTCGTCGGCAGAAATGCCTCTAAAGTTCAGCGCTGTTAAAATTGCTCCCGATAACTCTGGGGGAACCGCTTCACTGAGCCATCCTTGCATCAATTCAGCAGACTGAGTACGGGACAATGATTGGCCATCTATTAATTGTTGCAGCAGGATAGACCAGCTAACAGAGGATTCTTGAGCAGCGATCGGGGAAGTTATCATAGCTAAGGTTTGTGTATTGTAGGGTGTAGCTACGTTGAAGGGCATGGAAGCTATCCTACCGGAAAATTGAGACTTATTAAAGTTAGCTTTAAAGATCAAGGCTTAACTGCAAAGCTGGATTCACAATGTTCTGATTTTGGGCTTTTTTCTCCAAATAAAATTTAACCTCGTAATTAGTAATGAATAACTCTTTTCCTTTAGCCGCACCATTCTGCTTATAGTTATTCATCCCATACTGCAATTCCCATGCTGAGATATTAGCCCATTGGAAATTTTCTCTAATTTGCGGTGAGTCGTCGTAAGTAATTAGCCAGCGATGATCACATTGTTGCAAAAGTTCAGCAAATCTCTGATGCTCAAATGAGGTGTGCAAGTGACCCCTTTTACCATATAACTTTGATTTTTCAGCACTAAAATATGGCGGGTCTAAAAATAAAAATACGTCTTCTGCTTCTGATTTTAATAGGTGACTGTAATCTAAATTAGTAATTTGGACATTTTCTGATAGGATATATTCTAATTTTTCTAGTCGTTCTATTGAAGAATCAGTAAATCTTTTATCAAAAGCTTCTTGAGAAAAGCCACCTGATTCTACAGTTCCTGAGAAAGTAATTCTATTGAGGACGAAAAAGCGGACTGCTCTTTCTAAATCAGATAAATTATTGACATCTACCTTAGTCAATTCTATAAAGAGTAATTTGCCATCTGTATATTTAACTTTAATATGCCGAATTTCTTTAACTAACTGAGGTAGTTCAGATTGAGCAAACTTCCAGAATAAGAACAGTTCACGGTTTAAATCGTTAATCCAAATTTTGATATCAGGAAACTTTTGTCTTAAATAAATGAATACAGAACCACCACCGACAAAAGGCTCTCGAAATTCCAAAAAGCTCTCTGGCAAGTATTCAGTTATTTGATTTATTGCTTTCGACTTACCACCAGGATATCGCAGAGGACTTTTGAGCATAAATTATTGCTTTCATTGGTAGCGGAACCCAGGTTAATGCTTCCAGCATGACTTCGGAAGCGTTGGCGGATGGCTTCTCTTTCTGTTTCGGTTTGCGACTTTTCACGTCTTGAAGAACGATACTGCTGTTCTATGGAAGTAGCTACCAATTCTGCAAGAGATATGCCTGTAATCTCTGCTTGCTGTTGCAATGCTGCGTAGACTTCATCACTTAATTCCAAGCTTAAAACCTGACTCACCGCACTACACCTCAGCTACTATAGCGGTTCCCATTCAGATGCGGTACAACGTCATATCCCAAGGTGTAGGGGCACGCCCCTACGGGTGTACCTCACGTAAACGAGAACTGCTATATAAGCATGAATGTCATATTAACTTAGTTTATCAACAACAGATAGCTTTTTCTTTATGGTATAAATATTCAGCTACCAGCCAGTAGGGATTAAGCACTCTTATTAGAAATAATTGTAATTATTATGTGAAATATCCAGGACAATTTTCTTGTCTCACCAAAAGCTTAAATTATCTATTCAAAACTCCTACAATCATTTACTCAGGATTATTTTTATGCCCCGTTCTGCACCCTATCAACCTTTGTTGTTGCGAATTCTTCACGGCTTAAGTGGAATTTTAGTTATCGCAGCAATTATTACCGGATTTCTAGTTTACAATACATACGATCGCAGATTTGGCGGGATACCATTTCCTCAAATTGGGGATATTCAGGGCATTCACGGCACTTTTGCATTATGTTTTTTACTTCTTCTACCTGCTTTTGCCCTCTATAGCTTTCATGCTGGGCAAAAGCGCCTTGTTCAATCTGATTCTTGGCGGCAACTAACCCAGATTGGCAAGCCGATTTGGTGGGTTAGCTTGCAACGTCTGGCAAATACTCTCATGCTTATCGCCGCTGTTTTGGCTGTGAACTCTGGCAGGATGATGAAGGAAGAGTGGCTTCCAGCAGGACAGCTAGATCATATTTGGTACTCCCTCCATCTTAGTGCCTGGGTTGTGATGGTTTGCTGTGTGGCGATTCATGTTTTGATGTCTACCAAGGTGGGTGGTGCGCCGTTGTTACTCTCTATGTTTTCGCGGAAGTTTCGCCCAGAAGATAGCCCTGCTGAATGGTCTAGTCGTTTCCGTGCTTGGTTGACTAGTTTACAAACTAACTTGGGTGCGGGAATGAATAATTTTATGCAAAACAATTTTTACCTCAGAATTATTGAGGTGATTGTACTGGGTGGAATTCTGACAGCGTTTGTCTTACCTGTATTTTTTCCCGGTAGTGAGTCATAGTGGGTTTTCGAGACGCGATAAATCGCCGTCTCTACAAGTGTTTTGGTCTTATCTGAACTGTATTGAGTCATAGGTAATTTGCTGTTACTGCGTAACTTGCCGCCGTAGTCATCGCAAACCCAATAACATAAAACTACGCATCCGTAATATATACTTACTAACTAAATTTTACTTTGATTTCATGTTGCATTTTCGTAAAAATCTGTTACATTACTTTACAGGCAGTTATAACTGTTACAACATAAAGCTCGGAGTATTATTTATGGCAGACGTTAAGAAGACTACGCTTTCAGTTCCAGAAGATCCTAATGCTTTGCGCTGGGGCTTCACTCCTCAGAGCGAAAACTGGAACGGTCGTTTTGCAATGATTGGTTTTATATCTGCTGTTGCACTTGAAGTGTTTTCTGGCCAAGGTATTTTACATTTCTGGGGCATCCTGTAGATTTAAACGTTTTTAGCTTCATTAGATTATGAGGCAAGGTAGTAATTCGTAAAATTGTCTATCTTGCCTCATCATCTCTAGAATTAGAAAATTTGAGAAAAACTCGCCAGCAACTAACGTGATGAGCGAAATATTACACGACCTAGTGATTCTTCCTGATTAATTCGCGCATATACCCGAAGACAAGTTAAGACTTCGCCAGGAATACCACCACAGTCTAGTTGTAAGTCATCTTTGGATGAAGCACAAATATCTGCATAAAGTCCCGATAATTGGCGAATTCGCACTTCATTACCTGCATTAATTGCCTCATCAGTGACTTTTTTCAGGATGCGTCGTGATTCGTGTTGTAACTTTCCCCACCAAGAATAGCGTTCCGATGGCGGTACAAATACTAGAGAATGTATCGCTTCGTCCATATCAATCCAGGCACGGAGAATTGACAGAGGATCAGCCGTTTCCTCAGCTTTTTGGGTGCGTTGGAAGCGATCGCTTAAAGCTTCTATGTATTGATGGCGCTGTTCTGGTTTGGAGTGTAAAGAGATAACATCAAAACTAAAAACGCTTTTTAAAGCATGATGTAAATCTGGTTCGATTTCAATAAATTTTATATATAAAGATAGGAATCCTGCTGGTAAATTGGAAGTATTACCTTGGGGAGTTTGAGAATTTAAAAGTGCTTGTTGAGATAAACTCAATCCTTGAGTTTGAACAGTACCACTAAGTCCGGGGTAGATGATTTCATCACGGATAAAGGGAAGTTGATAGAGATTAGAATTATCTGCGATCGCACCAATTTCTTGAGCCATATTTAGGGTGTGCGATCGCCAAGATGCAGCTAAATCTTCTGGCATTCGTAACAGTTTGCGTTGAATTTCATTCCACAAATCTGAGTCTGTTTCGCTTTGCAGTTGGGAATTACCTAGATAAGAATTAAGTTCTGAATCAGAATCGAAAGCTTCTCGGAGGTGACTTAGTTTTAAATCATCTGTCATATCTTCCCAACCATTATTTTGCTGTAGGGGTGCAGGTTGCAACAGGTTACGAAGTTCTTGCAGTACATCATCACATACCTTGGCTCCTGGATCTAGTGGAAATTCTGTAATAGCATGATTTAAAGTAGCTTCCAGTCCATACAAACTAAACCGTAATAACCGGGCTAATTCTGAATTTTCAATCTCTAATAATTGACGTAGATGCTGCACGAATATCACCTTTTTTTATCTCACGCAGAGACAAAGAGCATATTTAGGTTACTTTTTTCAATCTCACACCAAGGCGCTAATAAAACCTCCGCGCCTCTGCGTCTCTGCGTGAGGTAATTCTAATGTATGCCGCAAAATGGGTCGCGTTCTTTATCAACTTCGTTAGGTTGCAACTCTAATTCAGCATGATAAATACATCCCTCTTCTTTGAGGCATTCTTGATTTATTGATCTCCAGTAAGGCACTTCACCAGCGTGCATCCGCAGAATGCCTTGATCGTCGAGAGTCACACGATATTGGCAAGGGTAATCTGTGGTTACATCTGGTTTACTGAGTGCACCAATTCGTATCCATTTTTTGCTGTTAGTTTCGGCATCTGTTTGATAAACATAGAAGGTGTGCTGTCCAGTTTGCGGGAAGGGAGGTAAGAGATTACTAATTAACCCGGTTCCTGGTTGCGTCACCCCATCGCGCAAATAGCGAAACTTTTGGAACAAATTACTATCATCATTTCCTACTTCAAATACTAGATGATAGGCATCTGGTTGATCGACAGTTGCAGACTCGATGACATTGACGGCAATATCACCATCATTCAAGTTTTTATTGAAGCGTTCCACAGCAATATTCCAGTTCAATTTACCATCAGCAAATAGCGGTGATGTTTCTGAAACTACTGCTCCTAAATCAATGCCAGGAATGTCAATCAAATAATGGGGATTTCCTTGACAAAGCAATACACTAAACTCAAGAGTTTGGTCAATTTCAAACTGGACTTTGATTTTTTTAAGAAACTCTACTTCTTCCATCCCCAGTTTTTTCATGAGGTTTTTGCCATCAAAGCTTCCCCAAAGTCGTAAATCTCCATCCTCGTAATCTTGACGGTAGATAATATTAGTTAATTGTATTCCTTGCCACGCAGTACGAACTTTAGCGACAGTTTCCCAAGGTGCGAGTTGATAGAGTTCTTGACCGGCACTGAATATAGTCAACAAATCGTTGCTTTGGGTTTTACGTTTGAAGTTGCAGGGCAAATAATAAAACAGATTTTTGACATCAATTTCTAGCTGGTTGGCTCCCTTACGCAGCAAGGTTTTAGACTCTTCCGGGTCAAACCTCAATCTTCGCAGTTTCTCGGCATAGCAAGCACCAGCAGAGGTGGCTAACTTGGTAAATTCCAGCACAAAAGTAATTCGTTCTGGATTCCATACAAAATATGGAGATTTACTAAATTCCTGGTAAATTTGGCGCTGCACTATGTCTAAATTACAAGTTTTACCAGATAAAATTAACCAATCAACTTTTTGAGAATTCCAAGAATCTTTGATGATATTATCGGGACGCAAACGACTTTCCATTAATCCTTTAGCAATCCCGATCGCTTCTTTAATTCCTGAAGCGGCGGCTCGTTCAAATTGCTGGTTATCTAGGGTGACGCAGATGATATTTGGATCTTTAACTTGCAATTTAACGGCGCTTTGGGTAAGCAGTTCGGAGATTTGCTGCTCGGAAAGTGTGAAGGTTAATAGAGAATCATTATCTGGTGATTTCTGCCCAAGTTTAAGTTTAGCTGTTTCCGCATGATCCCAGAGAATATAAAAGGATTGCAAACGTTGGGGTGCTTGTTGCCAACGGGTAGGCAATACTTTCTCGGCAGTATCTAAGGCATCTTTGTAAGCAACATCGCCTTCTGGATTCTCCTTATCAAGACATTTTAAAAGACTGCCACTTTTGAATTTGCCTTGTTCTAAAAAGCGCTCGTTTAACTCAGAGTTAATTAAATCTTCTAGCTTTTCATTTTCAATATCACCTGTTGTTACTGCCGTCAATAAAAAGTCGGCGATCGCAACTTTTAATAATCTAAAAATTCGCAGTGTAATTAATTCACCGCCTAGCTGTAAATGACCGGATGAACCTAATAGTTTGGGGGTAAGTTTATAGTAACGTCCTCCTAAACCTCGGTCTTCATAATCAGCAAAAGTAGGAGTTTTATCTTCTAAAGTCAGTTCAATTAAAGCTAAGTCTGTGGTTCCCCCGCCAATATCCAAAACGAGGACATTTTGTGACCATTTGTTTCCTGCTTGACGACAACGAGTTTTGAATGACTCAATCCCGATGTTGAGATTACCGCCAAATTCTCGCCATAAAAAGAATATTGCTACAGAAACGGCTTCATCATAAGCAGTTTGTACATCATCGATCCCCAACTGCTCAACTAATTCCTTAACTTCCTTACGAACAAGTGGCGGGGCGACAGTTGGATAAGTGACAACTGCTGTTAAAAAATTCCCTTCTGAAAACCTGCGTCGTGCACGTTGGCGATAATCTTCAGTTAACTCGATTAAATGCGCCCAAGCAGATTGGATCAATTGATTTGCGGTAATTGTTTCTTCTTCACCATTCAAAATAACTGAAAACGATCGCTCCTGACCAAAATAGCGTTTGGGTGAATGGTGAAACCTGCTGATAATTTCTTTTAAAGAACCGCTTGTACCTTGAGCGATCGCTTTTTTGCGGTTATCTCTAGCTTCTCTTCCCATCCGCAGTTTTAAGTCCCCTAATTGCGAAATTTCCGACTCGCTAGGAATTTCTGTATTGCGGCGATCAATATCCAACACAACTGGGATCAGATTTTGCGACTCTAGGGTAGGGACGCGGAACACCTCATGATATATCTGGTAAAGTTTTTTGCTGACAGCGCGGCGGAACCTCTCGCTGTTTCCTAAACAAAGTTCAATTTGGCGAATTGCTTCCAAAAATCGCTCTTTGTTATCACTTTCAAAAACTTCACTCAAGTTTCCTGGTTCTATCTCCAGATTTTTGCTAATTTCCGCGATAAAGTTTTCCCAATCATCATCGCTGACATCTGGTAAAGCTACTGAGGCGGGAGAACTTAGCCATTGTGATAAGCGATCGCGCAACCGCATTTCTTGTTCTTTGGGTAAAATTTCGGCGATTGGTACTTCAATTGGATCGAAAAGTGTAACTGTCGAATTCGATGTCCCAAAATCTAAAGCAAACCATCCCGGAAATCTTTTTTGTTGTTTCTCGCTTGGTTGTTGCTCATTATAGTTGTTCAATTGGAAAGGGTTCATTATAGTATCAAATGATTCTGTTGAGCGATCGCTTTTTTATCTAGGGCGATGCCTACGCCTACGCCTTTTCATATAAAAGCGTAGGCATCGCTATAAGAATTCCACCAGTTACTAAGTTAATGTTGAAGATTCTTGCTCACTTGCAAGTCTTATTTGTTCGACTTGTTCGATAGTTAAATCAAGTAATTTAGCAACCTCTTCTATTGAAATACCATAAGCTAAACACCGAGGTATAAGTTCACGTTTTACTTCTTGTCGTCCTTGTTCAAGCCCTTCTTCTTTAGCTTCTTGATAAACCCTAGTTTCTTGTAACCTAATTTCAAACATAGCCTTTACCTCTTCACGACTTAAGTTGGTAAATTTATAAACAGTAATTGTTGTGATTACTCAGATGCAAGTCTTACTTGTTCGATGGTTAAATTAAGTAATTGGGCAACATTTTCCATCGACATACCAAGAGCTAAGAACTGAGGTACAAGTTCAAGTTTTGATTGTTGTAGTCCTTGTTGTAGTCCTATTTCTACTCCTTGTTGTAATCCTTGTTGTAGTCCTATTTCTACTCCTTGTTGTAATCCTTGTTGTAGTCCTATTTCTACTCCTTGTTGTAGTCCTATTTCTACTCCTTGTTCTCGCCCTATTTCTACTCCTTGTTCTCGCCCTATTTTTACTCCTTGTTCTAGCCCTTCTTGTTTGGCTTCTCGATAAACCCTAGTTTCTTCTAACTTAACTCCTAACATTGCCTCTACCTCTTCACGACTTAAGTTTGCAAATTTATAAACAGCAATCGTTGTGATTACATCTATTATGTCCTTTTTAGCCAAGACGTTTATTTGTTCTTGTTGCACTCGCTCAATTAGATGTTTCGCTTGTTCCACCATTTGAGTCTCTGAGGCAATAGTTAACTGCATCAAACTGATACCAACTCTTTGCTCATCAGGATTACCTAACTCATCCAAATAGATCCGTTGTACTTGCGAACTGTTCAGTAGCGATCTGTGAATAGTGGTGTTTTCTGGTTCCAAGCTGCGAGACTGTAAAATAATTACCCCATACCAATCATCATAAAGCGACGGGTTGCGATACATATACAGCATCGATTCTGAGAAAAAGCGATGATACAGTAACTCATCCTTTTGGAATTGCACCTCAGCAAAAAAGATCATCTGCGATGTTGCATCAGGTGGAGGTAAAAATACCCCATCAATCCGAAATGTTGGTTCTTTAACTTCAACTGATTCAAAGCGATAGTTAGCAGCTTCGGCTGGTGGCTGTTCGACTAACTCGAAAAGCAATCCGGGGACACGCTTGAAAATTGTATAAAAAATCGCATCACGTCTCACAAACACATCCTCATATCTGTACCCGATCGCAATCAGTCATTTTCTGAGTTGGCTTATCTCAAATCATCTGAGTTAGAAATCGCGGCAATTTCTGAAAGAATCTGCAACCAAGTAGGAATTGCTATCTCAGATGGCAAGTCTCCAGCCGCTAAATATCTCAGCAAAGTTTCTTTTTTTGAAAGGTTTTGCAGACTAGGAATAATTTGATCCAAAATGCCTTCTAGTTCCAAATTAATTTGCTGATTAACTTCGCTAACATACTGTACAAGATGGAGGCTGGCGCTAGCTGTCATTTCATCCCGCAGTCGCAGTACTAAAAGTTGGTGATTGCTCGATCTGGGTAAGCTTTGGCTTTTCTCTGGTGCCCAGTCAAAGATTTGACCAACGTTGTGTTTATCGTCTTGACGTGCGAGGGGAAAAATGATTTCGGGTGCAACGGTTTTGTCTTTACCACTAATTTCTGAGATGATTGCTTCTTTCCATTCGTTAGGATCGCATCCTAGTAATAATTTGTAAAAGAGATCAGCATCTTCAAAACCAAATTTTTCTTCGATTTGTTGTTCCATCTCTGGATGCAAAATTGTCTGCAATTGTTCGCGTTCTGAGGCTACATGATTTGACAATTGGTTCAACAAATCTAATACTGCTTGATGGATGCGATCGCGCGCAAAATCTTCTACTTCTTTAACGGTTTTTTCAAATACTGGATAAAAATCATCGCTCTTAGTCGGAAGAGAACTATTTACCCGGTTTCCTCGGTCAAATAATTTACCGGCTGCACCTTTAGATTCAGTCAGAGCGATCGCTCCATTATTGGCTTTGTTAAAGAGCAAAGTCCACTGGTTCCAATTGAGGATTCTAAAGGTAAGTTCGTCTTTCACTACATCGCTAACAACAACACCGCGCCGATCTTTGAGTGGTTCTTTGCCGATATCTTTTTGAAAATTCCTGTAGATTTTATCCAAGCTTTCGACCACAAAGCGCAACTCGATAAAAGCGGGACTATCGCTTGTGGGGATGCCTTGCTCGTGAATTTCATCTATGATGTCTTTCAAATGGTCTTGTTGCTGACTCACCACATTAGCAGCTCTTTTAGTATCTTCATACAGTTGCTTCAGACCATGATTAGCTACGTGGGTTTGAATCAATTCCCGCAGCTTACCAAGACCCCCATCTTGAGCAAAGTAACCCAGTTGGCTGCCTAAATAACTGCGGGGATCAGATTCTAGCAGCCGTTCACTTAATAGCTCCCATTTCTCTTGTAGGCGTTTAGACCGATCTAGATAATCAGGATAGTCCAAGTTAGCTAAAAACTCTGGTGATCCTGCTTTGACTGTACTAGAACGTTTCGCTAATTCAGCCAGTCCTAACAGTGGCGATAGTAAAACGATGCGGTCTTTTTGGGTTGTAAACGCTTCTGCACCGTCAATGGTAGTTTGCAGAACTTTGAGTTTTTGGAAAACGGTTTCTTCCTGCAAATGTAGGCTATCTTCAATTAGTTGGTCAAGTTCTCTTTCACCGCCTTCACTGTCTAGGGGTAATTGATCGAAGCGACCTACACCGACGAGAATTAAATCTTTCAGGTCTTGTCCTGGTCGCTGCTGCTGCATCATCGTAAAGATTTTATTGGCGCGATCGCTACCGGGAGATTTACCATTTAGCAATACCAAAATTGTCTGTACTTCTGCCAATTCCCGCAGTGACAAAAAGGTATCTCTAGCCCCCGAATTAGCAGCTCCCAATCCTGGAAAGTCAATGAGAATAAATTTAGCCGCATCTGCAAAATCCCAAATTTCCCGTGATATTTTCGCATCGATATCTACGCGGCGGATGAGTGGGAAACTGTTTTGCAATAACTTTGTTGGTAGCCTCTGCGGTGGACTCGGTAATCGGATATGCGCTGGGGGTAAATCCTCAAATTTCAGAGTTTGGATTGCCATTGGCTGTTCGACTAGCTGTAGCCCCTCGTGGGCGGTGTTAGCATCAATCTGGTAGCGGCCACCACACATAACTTCCCCATAGGCTTGATAAGCCCGCAGGAATAATACCAACTCCCGCAGTAAATAACGTAGCTCTAAATTGTTACTATTATTCCATGCTTCTTCGCACCAGCTAATAATATCTTTACCAGAGTTGAGTTTCGATACTGGTATAGGAGCAAGTCCGGCTGCTGCTGTTCGTTTATTAGCTTCCCCTAGCATGAAGCGTAGACACTCATGTACTCCTTCATGAGAAAGATATTCTACCGTAAAATTACTTAATTGGGTGGTTGCAAACTCGTCTTGCGGAATGATATGTATAGCGGTAACATTACCTGTAGTGGGGTTTTCACTTACTGGCAAAGCATCTGCATATCCGATTAGACTGCCTAAAAGTAAGGTTTTTCCACTACTAAATTCCCCCATTACACCAATTTTGACAGGCGAAGTTGCAAGGTCTACAGTTTTCTGAGCAGATGAACGCAAACGCAGAAGACAGTCATCAAGACTAGCTGGAACCCAATCTTCTTGTTTAGAAGGGGACTGGGGCACAGAATCTATCTTTCGGAGGATGAATTCGCCGTACTCCTTAAAACGGCCTAGTTTATCTGGTTCCATAGGTAGTTTCCGCCTAACATGAATTTCTGTGAGCTTTATAACATATAAAACGCTATGGTTAGCTATTCTGGCAACCTGTTGATATTACATTTAGCATTTCTCTCATTTTTGGTATCAGCCGTTTTGAACGGTCAAGACAATCTGGAAAAATCGGGTTTTGCTGGAAAAATAAAAACTAAATGTTGATTTGATATTAAATTCTTGAGGATTGTGAGTTTTTTGTCAAGACATAACCATCTTAATAGACAATCATGTAGTTTCTGTGAAGCAGAATCAGATTTTTAAGCAATGTCATTACATAAACAATATGAATTTATAGATGATTTAAATCAAAAAGCTGGATATTTTATATTTTACTAAAAATGTGAAATTAATCTTCATGATAAATTAAGTATTTTTACAGTTTATTTACAGTAAAAAAGTAATTATTGCAGATATAAAAAACAATAAAGCATTAAAATCAATTAAGCAGGTTTAGATGACGATTGTATCCATCTATTAACAAATTCTATTTTCAGATATATTACCTTAATAATTTACGCAGAGCAGGGAAGTAAAAGTGTTTTCTAAAAGAGTGCAGAGCTACATTAACCAAATTACGGTTGAGCAGGAAGAAATACAATGCGATGAAAAACTATTTTGTCAGCAGGTGGATACTGCTCCTCTGATGATTTGGATGGCTGGATGCAATGCACTCTACTATTACTTGAATTCCAGTTGGCTAAAATTTACTGGGGGATGTTTGACAACAGGTGAGTTTGCGTCTGAGCGAGGAGACGACATAGACAATATCTGGACTTGTAGCGTCCATCCAGAAGATAGACAACGGTGTGACAATATATACATTGAAGCCTTTGCCGCGCATGATTCGTTCCAGAGACAATATCGGCTGCGGCGGGCTGATGGCGAATATCGCTGGATTTTAGATACAGCCGCGCCACGGTTTGCAGCAGATGGCAGCTTTGTCGGTTACATCGGTTATTGTGTAGATATAACAGAAGTGACGATAGTGGCAAGCCAACCTATCCTGACGGAAAGCTGCTTGATGTCTACCAATTTTTCTTATTGCCTATGTAAAATTGCAGAAAAGACACAGGCGGCAGAATTTCAAAACACACTGGAGCAACTGCAAGTTGAAACTGCAAAACGCCAAGCAGTTGAAGCACAGTTACACCAAAAAACATTAGAATTTGCAGCGATTTTGCAAGTGCTGCCTGATTTATACTTTCGTCTCAATGCTGATGGAATTATTCTGGATTACAAGCCAGGATTGATGAAGAATCTGTATATTCCAGGAGATTGTCAGGGGAAGAGTTGGCGAGAATGCCTACCGACTACTGTAGGCGATCGCTTCCACCAAGCAATAACTCAAGCACTTGAAACTCAATCTATAGTCAGTTTTAAATCTAGCTTATCACTATCAGCAGAGAACAATAACTTTGAAGCTAGGTTTTTACCATTACCAGACCAGCAAATTATACTTCTAATCCGTGACACCAGCGACAACATCCAAGCATTGATAGAAGGCGATACTAAGTTTCGCACCATTGTCGAAAACGCCAATGACACCACTGAACGCAAACAAGCAGAAGAAGCTCTGCAAGCTCTTGCTCAAAGGGAAGCATTACTCAATCGTCTTTCTAGCCAGATTCGAGCTTCTTT
>JBBSCU010000083.1:0-18527 GCA_038249935.1 Chroococcales cyanobacterium | reverse complement strand
AGGTGCGAGTCGATGCAACTAAGATGCGAGTCGATGCAACTAAGGTGCGAGTCGATGCAACTAAGGTGCGAGTCGATGCAACTAAGATGCAAGTCGATGCAACTAAGGTGCGAGTCAAAAAAACTTGTGTGCACACCGTAGGGTACTGGGCGAATAGATTTTAGTGGAGCTAACTTTATGGGAATACTATTTAATATTGGTGTTTCTGTAAGGAATAATTAACGTATGAATTTGCTGCGGCTGAGAATGCATCACTTAATCGAGCAGTTAGCCGATGAAGATTTGCAAGACATTTGGAATGTTCTTGAAGCTTTACATTGTGACTTTTATATGCTGAAAGCTATACAACAAGTGAAGCGATCGCAGCAACCGTGGGATATCTTAACCCATGAAGAAGCGGTACGACTGTTGATGTTTTTCTGATTTAGCAGTGCTTTTAGTAGCCCTCAAGCTTTGGTTAAGGTAAGCCTAGTGACTCTGGAAATACGCTATGCAAGGTCTTTTTTGCTAGACCTGAAAAATTTAGAACCTGCTGCCTACGAGCGGGTGTATGATTTTGTCTTTATTGAGTTAGCCCAAAAATGGCAGCTGAGTGATTTAAAAGAACTGCGACAGCTTGACAGTGAAGGCATTTTTCACCGCTTTACCCTCGATAATTATCTGATTGGTATAGAAATTAGAGGTGAAATTGTCAAATTTTTGCGTGTCATCCCGATGCCAGATGTTTAAGCTCAGAGTTAAGCGAACACTTAAAACTGTAAATTGTATAAGGCTAGGCAGGGATCGCCATAACCATACACTAAACTGGTTTTTGAGATAACACTTTATTTGAGATTTCCCTATGGATGCTAGGGCACTTTGGCAACGATACCAAAACTGGTTATATTTCCACGAGGGATTGGGACTGTACTTAGACGTGAGTCGGATACAGTTCGATGATGCCTTCGTGGATTCGTTGCAGCCGAAGTTTGACAAAGCGTTTGCGGATATGGCTCAACTGGAGAAGGGTGCGATCGCAAATCCCGATGAGAACCGCATGGTTGGACACTACTGGCTGCGAAATCCTGATTTAGCGCCAACTCCAGAACTTACACAAGAAATTGTCCAAACCCTAGAACAAATCGAAGCTTTTGCGGAAAAAGTTCAAACAGGTGGCATTCATCCTCCTAGAGCCAGCCGCTTCACGGATATTATCTCCATTGGCATTGGTGGTTCCGCCCTCGGTCCCCAATTCGTCGCTGAAGCCCTCGTTCCTGATTTCCCGCCCCTGAAACTTCACTTTATCGATAACAACGATCCAGCAGGTATTGATCGCGTTCTCAATCATGTGCGAAACAGCCTCGCCAGCACCTTGGTATTGGTGATCTCCAAATCTGGGGCAACACCGGAACCTCGCAACGGCATGATTGAAGTTAAAAAAGCCTACGCCGGACACAATTTGGAATTTGCCCAATATGCGGTAGCTATTACTAGCGTTGATAGCAACCTCGATAAACTAGCCAAAGATGAAGGCTGGCTGGCCAGGTTTCCCATGTATGACTGGGTGGGAGGACGCACCTCAGAAATGTCTGCTGTGGGGCTAGTACCAGCAGCATTGCAGGGCATTGATGTTCGCGCCATCCTAGATGGTGCAAAAGAGATGGATGACGCTACCCGCGTCCCAGATGTGAAAAATAACCCAGCAGCCTTACTCGCCTTATCTTGGTACTTTGCTGGCAACGGAAAAGGCGAAAAAGATATGGTTGTCCTACCTTACAAAGACAGCTTATCTTTATTCAGCCGCTATTTGCAACAGCTGGTGATGGAATCCTTGGGCAAGGAAAAAGACCTAGACGGTAACATTGTCCATCAAGGCATCGCCGTTTATGGCAACAAAGGCTCAACAGATCAACACGCTTACGTCCAGCAGTTACGCGATGGTGTAGCGAATTTCTTTGCTACCTTCATCGAAGTGTTGGAAGATCGTCAAGGCCCATCCGCCGAAATAGATCCGGGAGTTACATCAGGCGATTACCTTTCCGGTTTTCTCCAAGGAACCCGACAAGCGCTTTATGAAAATCACCGCGATTCAATTACAGTGACGATTCCGCAAGTCAACCCTCGAACTGTCGGGGCATTAATTGCTTTGTATGAACGTGCTGTTGGTTTATATGCTAGCTTGATCAACGTCAACGCCTACCATCAACCAGGCGTAGAAGCTGGCAAAAAAGCTGCCGCCACCATTCTCGACTTGCAAACACGAGTGGTAGCAGTGCTACAAAAAGAAAAAACTCCTCTTTCTCTTGACGAACTCGCTTCTAAGGCAGGTGCATCAGAGCAAGTTGAGGCAATTTACAAGATTTTGCGTCATATCCATGCCAATCAGCGAGGTGTGGTTTTACAAGGTGATCTTCAGAAACCCAGTAGTTTGAAAGTTTCTGCTAGCTGATAGCTTTAGCTTGAAAATCGCATTTTGTCCATAATTGTTCTATCAGCAACAATTTTTTATTGTGAAGCATTCTAGATAGGAAGTATATCTTCAGTCTAGGATGCTTCACTGTTATGTATTCAATTCATAATTCACGCTGCGATCGCCTTTATCTTTCTGTAAAATAAAGTTAAAATAGCATTAAAAAATCGGGTTAATTAGTATGACTGAATCAATTGCAAAACAACCTGCACGTCGAGGTAGAATCTTTCCAGAACACACTTTACCACCTGAAGAACTTGCTAGACGCAAAGCTGAAGATGAGGCATTTTATCAGCGCTGTCGAGCAATTTTTGAGCGTGTGCGTCATAATTTGATTCAGGAACACTATGGCTGGTATATTGCAGTGGAGCCAAATAGTGATGATTACTTGATTGATGCAGATAAAATGCAAGCTCATAAAAAAGCCCTAGAAAAGTACCCAAATAGTAGACATTGTGTATTCTGTTTAAATGAAACGGGAACAACTGGCACAATATGATTCAGGGTAACTTTGGGGATAATGGGCAACTATTTTTTGAAATTGATTTGATTGCATCTGATGGATTAGATTTGTCTGTAGATGCCATGTTGGATACTGGTTTTACAGGCTTTATGGCTATTAATAAACAAGATTTAGAGTGTCTTGATTGGGCTTACATCGGTGAAGAATCTCTACGAACTGCTAAGGGAGAATCAAGATTTGATATTTATTTAGGTAAGGTGATATTAAACGAACAAGAGTATGAAATCGATGTTTATGTGGGCAATGAAATTACGGAAGTATTGTTAGGTTCAGAATGGCTAAAGGTTCTGCCGTTGGTGGCAAATTATCAGGCTAGTATATTAACTTTGGGATAATCACGCTTGCATTTCAGTTATTTTGAAACGAACCGCCAAGGCGCAGAGAACACAGAGGGAAGAAAAGAGATATATTTAGCTATTTTTAATTAATAGGTAAATCGCACAGAAAGTAAAAGCGATGTCTATTCTTTAAAAATCTCCCCAACCTCCTTTTAAAAGAGGGTTGGAGGGATTAAGTCTTAACTCAACCTGATTCCTTTATGAAGAATAAGCATCCATTGGTAGACAAGAACAAACAAAATTTCTATCACCAAAGGCTGCGTCAATACGACCAACAGCCGGCCAAAATTTATACTCACGAGTCCAAGGCGCAGGGTAAGCAGCTTGTTCACGAGAATAAGAATGCTGCCATTCTCCAGCGATGAGACTTTCGGCAGTGTGGGGTGCGTTCTTCAAGACATTATCTTGGGTATCCACCTTACCCAATTCAATTTCGGCAATTTCTTGGCGAATAGAAATCAACGCATCGCAGAAACGATCCAACTCTTGTTTAGATTCACTTTCTGTCGGTTCCACCATGATTGTACCCGCTACAGGCCAGGAGACAGTCGGTGCGTGGAAACCATAATCTATGAGACGTTTGGCAACATCATCAATTTCGATCGCAGCTGATTTTTTGAGCGATCGTAAATCTAAAATACACTCATGGGCAACTAGACCATTTTTACCCTTATACAAAACCGGATAGTACGATTCCAGTTTCTTGGCCATGTAGTTAGCGTTGAGAATTGCCACCTTAGTTGCTTGGGTCAAACCAGCTGCACCCATCATTGCAATGTACATCCAAGAAATCACCAAAATACTAGCACTACCCCAAGGCGCAGCAGCAACCGCACCAATATTAGAGTGCTGAGTTGAGTTGTTGATAGTGACAACAGGGTGTCCAGGTAAAAAAGGCACCAAATGAGAAGCGACACCAATAGGCCCCATACCAGGGCCACCGCCACCATGAGGAATACAGAAGGTTTTGTGCAAATTCAAGTGACAGACATCCGCGCCAATATCCCCAGGACGGCAAATTCCCACTTGGGCGTTCATATTTGCCCCATCCATGTAAACTTGCCCACCATGACTATGGACAACAACGCATATTTCCTGAATTGGCTCCTCAAAAACGCCGTGAGTCGAGGGATATGTCACCATTAAGGCAGCAAGTTCATTACTATGTTTTTCTGCCTTAGCCTTCAGGTCATCAACGTCAATATTACCTTGTGAGTCACAGGCAACTGTCACCACCTTCATCCCGCACATTACCGCACTCGCTGGGTTTGTTCCATGTGCCGAAGTGGGAATCAAGCAAACATTGCGGTGTCCTTCTCCACGATTTTGGTGATATTGGCGAATTACTAAAAGCCCGGCGTATTCGCCCTGAGAACCAGCATTTGGTTGCAGAGAAATACCAGCAAACCCGGTAATTTCAGCTAACCATTCCTCAAGTTGCCTAAACAGGATTTGATAACCTTGCGTTTGCGATGCCGGGGCAAATGGATGAATCCTGCCAAATTCCTCCCAACTTACCGGAATCATCTCAGCTGTCGCATTCAACTTCATTGTGCAAGATCCCAAAGGAATCATTGATGTAGTTAGCGACAAGTCCTTGCTTTCTAGCTTGTGCAGATAGCGCAACAACTCAGTTTCTGAGTGATAGCGATTAAAGACTGGGTGGGTGAGATATGTACTTGTACGGGAGAGAGAGAGATGAGGAAGAGAGGGAGAAGTTAATTCTTCTACGGTAAAAGGTAAATCATCTGTACCAGCGAAAATCTGCCAGAGGTGAATTAAGTCTTCTGGCGTAGTTGTTTCATCCAGCGAGATCCCAACAGCAGTTGCATCAAAAACCCGCAGGTTAATTTGAAGTTGTTCGCTAGCTGCCAGAATATCTTCTAAATTCTGTGTTCCCAGTTCTACTCGCAGCGTATCAAAGAAATCTTTGGAACTGATGCTGTAACCTAAACGCTTTAGTCCTTCTGCTAGTAACACCGTCAAATAGTGGATGTTTTCAGCAATTTGCTTTAGTCCATCTGGCCCATGATAAACGGCGTACATACTCGCCATTACCGCCAGTAGCACCTGTGCAGTACAGATATTACTAGTAGCTTTTTCGCGGCGGATATGCTGTTCACGGGTTTGCAAGGCGAGACGTAATGCAGGTTTACCTTGGGCATCTTTTGATACTCCCACAATTCGCCCTGGAACCAGCCGCTTATACTCTTCCTTCGTTGCAAAGTATGCCGCATGAGGTCCCCCAAACCCCAAGGGAATACCAAATCGCTGGGTGCTACCGACAGCAATATCAGCGCCAAATTCCCCAGGAGGGGTTAGCAAAGTTAAACTTAAAGGATCTGCTGCTACCGTCACCAATGCACCCTTAGCATGGGCTTTTTCTATAAAAGCGCGGTAGTCGTAAATGGTGCCATCACTTGCGGGGTATTGCAGAACAGCCCCAAAAATTGATTGATCAAAATCAAAGGTCTGATGATCGCCGACAATGATCTTAATCCCTAATGGTTCAGCCCGTGTTTGTAACACGTCGATAGTTTGGGGATGGCACTCACGAGAGACGAAATAGGCATTTGCCTGATTTTTACAAACACCATAGCTTAAACTCATCGCTTCAGCTGCTGCTGTGGCTTCATCGAGTAACGAAGCATTGGCAATTTCCAAACCTGTTAAGTCGATAATCAGGGTTTGGAAATTTAGCAGCGCTTCTAGTCGCCCTTGGGCAATTTCTGGCTGATAAGGAGTGTAGGCAGTATACCAACCTGGGTTTTCTAGGATGTTACGCCCAATCACAGGTGGGGTAATACTGTCGTAATATCCCATACCGATGTATGAGCGGAAAACCTGATTTTTGACAGCAATTTTTTTTAATGATACCAGTGCTGCATACTCACTTTCTGCTTCTGGTAACTTTAGCGATCGCTTCAGCCGAATTGTCTGGGGTACTGTTTGGTCGATTAGGGCATCTAGGCTGGGAAATCCCAAAACCTTAAGCATTTGCTGGATGTCATCGGAGTTAGGGCCAATGTGTCTTGGCGCAAAATTACTTAACTTTTGACTTTTTTCGTCCAGCACTTGCTGCTCATTAGACTTGATGATCGGAGCGTGTACTACCACAAATTACTCTCCAGATGGTACTATTTCATATTTTGCAATAAATACTCATGATAAGTAGGTGTAACTTCTCGGTTCATCTAAATTTCATGACTTATCTTCGGGCAGAGTGGGAAATAGGAGAGACAAGGGAGATGGCGGAGACAAGGAAGAAAATTTTACCTCGTCCCCCTTGTCCTCGTCATTCCCTACTCCCCACTCCCTACTCCCTATTCCCCTTCTACCAGGGCGCGGTACTCATCCGCAGTCAAGGCATCTTCAACTTCATCGGGGTCATTGACACGTACTTTCAAAAACCATCCCTCGGCATAGGGATCATTTGCCACTTGTTCAGGAGATTCAATCAACGCTTCATTGCGTTCTATAACTGTTCCTGTTACTGGCGAGTTCAGTTCTTCCACGGCTTTCACTGATTCAATTGTGCCAAAGTTTTCTCCCCTGGTAAGAGCGTCGCCAATTTCTGGCAGTTCCAAAAAGACGATATCACCCAATTCATGTACAGCAAATTCAGTAATGCCAATGGTGGCAATTTCACCATCTAACCGCACGTATTCATGAGAATCCAGGTATCTGAAATCTTGAGGATATTCAAAAGACATATCACTTCCTCTCCCTTATCAAAAAAATTATTGCCCCAACAGTCATCCAAGCCATATTTAGTAATCAACCTTACTGTAGATTGAGTAACTTACAACACATTATTCCTCAAAAACCTCGACCCTTATCAGCTGGCGACACGATTTTTTGAACGATAAAAGGGACGTTTAACCACAACTGCTGGATAAGCTTTGCCGCGAATTTCTACTTCTACCTGCTGAGTGACAGTTGCTAGCTGGGTGGGAACGTAGGCTAAGGCAATGGGATAACCAAGTGTGGGCGACAAAGTGCCACTGGTAACTTCTCCTACGATTTTACCTGCTGATAATACTTGGTAGCCATGACGAGCGATGTTGCGTCCTTGTGTTTGCAAACCTACCAATCGGCGCTGCACTCCAGCACTTTTTTGCTGTTCCAAAACCGTCCGACCAATAAAATCGCCTTTGGTATCTAAGTGAACTAACCACCCCAAACCTGCTTCTAATGGTGTGGTGGTGTCATCGATATCTTGCCCGTAAAGTGCCATCGCCGCTTCTAGCCGCAGGGTATCTCTGGCACCGAGTCCACAGGGGACAACACCAGCATTATGGAGATTTCGCCACAATTCTATCCCTACATCTGGATCTACCATCACCTCAAAGCCATCTTCTCCGGTGTAACCTGTGCGGGCTATGAAGGCAGGTTTACCTAGTAGTGTTGCTTCTAAATGCCCGAAGGCTTTGATGGGTTGTAAATCTTGTTGCACTAAGGGTTGAAGATATTTAATCGCTTTTGGGCCTTGCACGGCAATTAAGACTTTATCTGGTGAAATATCTTGGAATTGCACTTCATCCAGGTCAAGGTGTTGCAATAGCCATGCTTTATCTTTACCACAAGTTGCCGCATTGACTATGATAAATGCTCTCTGTGTACCAGTGGGATCTTCACCTTGATAATAAACTATAATGTCGTCAATAATTCCCGCTTGAGGATTTAACAATACGGTGTATTGAGCTTGACCAGGTTGTAACCGACTCAAGTCTGAAGGCACTAGAGGCTGGAGTTGGGAAATCAGGTTTTTACCTTGGAGGGTAAATTTGCCCATGTGGGAAATATCGAACATTCCGGCTGTATTTCTTACAGCCTCGTGTTCGCGGCTAATGCCACTAAATTGCACGGGCATTTCCCAGCCGCCAAAGCTGGTAAGGCGGGCTTTGAGTTCTACACCCAATTGATATAAAGGGGTTCGCGCCAAAAGTTGGGCGTTGTCTTCTTGATTAGCCACAGGTAATTATTTTGCGATCGCACCTCAACATCTATCATCCTACGAGATGCTTTCTGGTTTTACAGATTTGTGTATCGAATTGGGGCATTGGGCATGGGGCATTGGGCAAAACAGTTCCGTTAGCGGATAGCTAAGGTTTAGCCCGTTCCCAGTTTTGAGTGCTGAGTAAAGAAATGAGATCCCCACTCAGCACTCATTACTCAGCACTCCTGAAGGGCATTGGGCATTAGTTATTCTTCCTCATCTCCCCTACTCCCCACTCCCTCATCCCCTTATCCCCTTCTGTGAGGTTTAATAGTTAATGGTGGAAGTGTTGAGATTTGTTAAGAAGACATTATGAAATATTGCCAATTGTTAGCTAGCTTTATCTTAGCTATGGTTCTTTTTTTGTTTCCCTTATCGGCGCAAGCCGCCAGTTCTTCCAGTATTACCCGTTCTGTGGGTAATGATCAACTTAAGGGCAAGGATTACTCTGGTCAAAGTTTAATTGGCACTGAGTTTACCAATCTCAAATTAGAGAATGCTAATTTTAGTAATACTGACTTACGTGGTGTCGTGTTTAACGGTACTTTATTGGATGGAGTAAATCTGCATGGTGCAGATTTTAGTGAAGGTATAGCTTATCTAACAAGGTTTAAGGATGCTGATTTAAGTGATGCTGTGTTGACCGATGCAATGATGCTGCGTTCTGTTTTTGATGAGGTGGATATCACAGGTGCTGATTTTACAAATGCAATTTTAGATGGGATAGAAGTGAAAAAACTCTGTGTTAAAGCAAGTGGTGTGAATTCTAAAACTGGTGTGGATACTCGCAAATCTTTAGGATGTAAGTAGACCCTCTCCCCTCTTCTTCGTTGATGGAGAGGGGATATTATTTTAAAATAAATAGTGCTTTTAATTTTCCAAAATATTGAAGGAGCGGGGTATTGAAATCGACAACTCTAAGATTTATGGTTGTAAAGCCTAGTTATGAGTTATAAATTATGATTTATGAGTTTTATTGTTAACTCCTAATTCCTAACTTTTTACCTGTACTGCTCGTGAATCTACGCCGCCTGATTCCAATTTTTGATAGTTCAGTCTCCAACTGGGCATTAGAAGCGCGGTTGTTGCGCTGGTTAACGTTGATTTGGCTGTTCGTCGGCTTGATCATACTGTTTTCAGCATCCTATCCTGTCGCTGACGCCCGTCATGATGATGGGTTGTACTACTTTAAGCGTCAACTGCTTTGGGTCTTCGTTTCCTTAATCGGATTCAATATTATTGTTAATTTACCATTGCAGAAAATTTTGGGACTATCTCATTGGTTTTTGTTATTGTTTTTGGCATTAATTTTCACTACTCTGATCCCAGGATTGGGAAAGAAGGCTTTTGACGCAGCGCGTTGGATAGCGATTGGGCCAGTTCCGATTCAACCCTCAGAATTAATTAAACCCTTTTTGGTACTGCAAAGTGCACGGCTTTTTGGTCAGTGGGAACGAATCAGTTGGCGGGTTCGCTTGGCTTGGTTGGGTATTTTCGGTCTGGTACTTTTAGGAATTATTGCCCAGCCTAACTTGAGTACAACAGCACTTTGCGGCATGACTATTTGGCTAATTGCTCTAGCAGCAGGATTACCTTACAAGTATCTGGGAGGAACAGCAATTGGTGGAGTGATGTTGGCAATACTCAGTATTAGTATTAAAGAGTATCAGCGTAGGCGAGTGATATCATTCCTCAATCCTTGGGCGGATGCTACAGGAGATGGCTACCAGTTGGTGCAAAGTTTACTAGCCATAGGTTCTGGTAGAACTTGGGGAGCCGGATTTGGGCTTTCCCAACAAAAGCTATTTTATTTACCAATTCAGGACACCGATTTTATTTTTGCCATATTCGCTGAAGAGTTTGGCTTTGTTGGTAGTATGGTGCTATTGGCACTTTTAGCTATATTTGGTACTCTCGGATTAATTGTGGCGCTGAAGGCGAAAAATCCAGTGCATCGATTGGTAGCGATCGGTGTGATGGTTTTGATGATCGGACAATCATTGCTCCACGTTGGAGTTGCTACAGGTTCTCTACCAACTACTGGCTTGCCATTGCCCATGTTCAGTTATGGTGGTAATTCCATGATTGCCAGTTTAATATCTACTGGATTGCTAATTAGGGTAGCACGCGAAAGTAGTGAAGCTGAGGTAGTACCGTTGCGAAAACCCTTGTCTGAAAATGGGCATAGACGCCGAGCTTTTCAGAAAAATAGGAATTGAGCTAGCAGTTACTCATATTACCAGAGTTGTAAGAACTGCGTGGAAACCACGCCACTTAACTTTCAATACGGTTCGGTTAATATGTTTGCCTCTCGGAGATCCCCCCAACCCCCTTAAAAAGGGGGGCTTTTTTCATTCTTTACCCCTTTTTTAAGGGGGTCGCCACAGGCGGGGGGATCTTATCCGAACCGTATTGACTTAACTTTAGCGTGAGTTCGACGAACCTCTCCCTGCTTTGAACTAAAGTTCAAATCTGTCCCTCTCCGAGTCGGAGAGGGATTGTTTTGCGTAGTAAAAACTTCGATAAAACTTACCTTAGAGGTAAGGGAGTCTTAAATGGGCTGCTGGGTGGAAGAGTAGGCACAATTGGGCTAATGCTAGGTATAGGAGTAGGCTCTGCTTTTTTAATGACTGTGATTGCAAATCCTCTTTGTTGAGGCTGTTGCTTACCAGATATATCATTTACTAGCAGTCCGATTTGAGGCGGAAAGGCTTGATTGACTGGAAGCTTTATTGAGTCAACTGGTTTAACGTCATTGCCGTATGGGAGAAGTTTAACCTGAATATTTTCTCCCTCTACATTCCAACTGAGAGTAGCAGATTCCCCTTCGTTGAGAACCAGGTTTGGTTGCTCACTACCGTTGATTCTGAAAGAGACAATCCTAAATGGTTTCGGTAATATTTCTATTTTAGATTCAGTCTTTTTAGAATCAATTTTTTGACTTCCATTATTAGGAAAAGCTTTGATTTCAAAGGCAAATTTTCCGGCTTTGTCTGCTGGGAGAGGAATATTTTTACATTGGAGTTGTTGATTTTGTTGTGTACAGAGTTTTTGAAGTTGAGGGTCGGCAATATTACCTTGATTAAATTTATAAGTAATTGGTTCACTATATGATGTACCATCATCGGCACTGCCGATAATTTGAACTTGTCCTAGCAATAAGGGACGGGCGATCGCCCAACTTAAAAGAATCTTTTGACCTTTGGTATACTGTGGTTTATCTGGTTGAAAAGTAATCACTTGAGGGACTTGTTTCTCAGCTATTTCTACTTGAGTTGTTTGGCTAACTAACTGGTTCTTTGGAGAAAATAACTGTATACCATTACGATAAAAAGCTTGTAACTCAAAAGTGTAATTCCCTTTTGTTTTCACTCCAGTTTTAACATTGCTACAAATTAACTCTTGTTGTTCTTGTACTTGACAAGGAGGTATTTCGTTAGCGCTTGCTTTACCTAGTGACTCAGGAATACCATTACTGAAGTCATAGGTAATAGGCTGAATCGGTTGCGAACCTTTGGTCGTCAAAACCAGCTTTTGCAATTGTTGATAATTGTGAATGTCCCACCTCAAAGCTACCTCATCCTCCTCTTCAGTAATTCTAGGGTTATTGGCACTAAAATTTTCTAATCTCAAAGGATCGGGGCTTAAAATTCGCCAAATGATGAATCCTATCCCTCCCAATAACCCCAAAATTGCCAAAACCAACAGAATAAATTGCCACCAAGGACGGGGTTTCCACACCAAAGTTCCCTGAGGCAATGTATTAGGTAAAGGTAAATTTTGTTGGTCTTTGATATCAACTTTAAAGTTGACAACTAACCCTGTACCAAACCACGGTTGTCGCCACCAAGGTCTGGGTTTGACCGTCAACTTGGTTTCAACGCTCCTATTAGGTAATAATCTAACTTCAGTTGGATCAAATTTGTAAGTATATAGTTGTTCTTCATCTCGACTTTCTAAGCTTAATATCAGTTCGCGGACAATATTACCCCGGTTAGCTAATGATAATTCGTACTTGCCAAGCCTACGGCTAACTTGTCCCAAGATAGTATTAAGTTCTATATCTAGGCGATAATTTGTTGGAATTTGGATGTACACCAAATCCAGCAGTACCAAGTCTGGAGAGTTTTCCGAAGACAAGCGGATTGTCGGAGAATAGCTTCCCGCCAGGGTATCCCCAGGTGGGTGAAATTTCAACAATATTTGACCTTGAGTAGCAGGATTGAGTTCTAGTGCAGTCGCCTCAGACACCAATCCTGTCCCCTCAAATCCAGTTGCGGAATAATTGATTGTGAACCAGTCTTCGTCTAAATCTGGGCAAGCCAAGCGGAACCTGTCTACGAGATGAGAGCGATTATCAACTATCACCTCCACTTGCAGAGGTTCACTAGGATTGAAAATTAGTGGCTTGTTGGGGTTGGTGTTAGGTCTAATGGAAAATGTTGGGTCATTTACCCGAATTGCAGTCTGTTCTTTTAGCAGAACCTTAATTTGATTTGGGAAGGTTATAGGAGTGTCTTGGGGATAATGTTGAGGGGAGTCTACGACTAATGTATAGTCATAAGTTCCTGGGAGAGCATCAGCAGCAATTTGAAACTCAAATGTTACTTCGTCGCTATTTTGTTGGGGAGCTAATGCTAAACTCTCTCTAGGGGAACTAGACCAGCCTGTTAAATTTTGAAATACCTCATCAAAAACAAAATATAGGTCAATAACAGCACTTTGATCTCCCTGATTGATCACAACAATATGGAGATCAATGGTATCTCCTGGCATTCCAAATTGAATTCCAGGGGGGTTGATAATAACTTGTAGCGGATTGAATTTAGCTTGCATATCATCGACTTCCTTATTTGATGCGGTGTAGTTTGACTTGAAAATCTTCACTACCACTCACAATCATGGTTCCTTGATTAGTTTTCAAGTCGATACTATTGATTTTTTTAGAGCTTTGGTAAATTGTTTTACCTTCTGCTGACTTTGTTTTGTCGAGCTTATGTTCGGGGGTTAAGTACCAAACTACAACTCGCCCATCATCGCCACCACTTACTAGCAGATTACCATCTTCACTAAATGCTAGACTACGCACAGATGTTTTTGATGCTGGCCAGCGGTCTAGTGGTGAGCAATTTAGTTCATTGACTTGTTCTTGAGGATTAGGATTTTTGATAGTTTGGCACTGATTCAAATTCCAAATCGTAATGAATCCCGCGGAATCAGAGGTTGCAAGGATTTTTTCTGCCGAGTTAGGAACAAAAGCCAATCCCCAAATATAGTCTTCACGCCCAACTCTTTCGTCTAGTTTTTCTAGACTCTGCACTGATAAACCTGTCAATTGTTTATCAGATTGAGTTGGATTCCATTGCCACAAGATGAAACGCTTAAAGTTTCCAGCAATGACTAGAGTTTTTGCATCTGGGCTGAGATTTAATGCCCGGACTTGGAAACCTGATAGCTTCAATGTACTTTGTACGTCGATAACTTGCGGTTCTGGCAGAAAATTACTGTTAGATGCTGGTCTTGACCACACTCTAACTTTACCACTGCCATAACCACTGAATAAGTTAAGTGAGTTTGAGGTGAAAGCTAAATCAAAAACGCGATCGCCTTTTGCTTTAGGATCTTTAAGGTCTTGAAGTTGACTAATCTTTGCACCTGAGGGGACATCTCTTAGTTCAATTACCCCATTATCTAGACCAACAGCAGCACGATCATTTTGTAACGGCATGAAGCGTAAGACTTGTACTGCGTCATCGGTAATCGCCATTAAACCTTTAGGCTGTTGCGGTTTATCACAAGCAAGGGGTTGCCCAGCATAACTTACTGTATCATCGGGGTCTAAGCTATCATTACCGATTCTCCAAAGTCTTAAGGTGCAATCATCTGAGCCACTGACCACAGATAAACCAATGCCACTAAAACGCACTGAGTTTACAGAACGTGTATGCATGACATTTCTTGGTTGCAGTATTAATGCTAGGAGGGCGGCTAATAATGCGATCGCAGCCAACTGTAACCATAGAGGTATAATTGGCAAAATCTCCACTTCCAATGTCTGCGTGGCGGGGTCTGTACTCCCTAAACGTTGGTCGGATAATTCCGATTTAGCCTCTAATAAGAGAGTTTTGCTGATTCCTACCCAAGAGCGTTTTGTTTTAACATCCAGGATGACTTTAGTTGTCTCTCCTAAATTGAGATTGGCAACTTCGGGAAGCTTTTTAAAACTGCATTTTCGCTCGTCTCTACCCTGCACCTGGATATTGATTTGCTGGTTGAGGTTGCTGGCGTTTTTAAATAGTAATTCAAAGGAAACTGTATCAGATTTCCAGTCAGGCAACCATGCCGATTTACTAGGAATTTTCAGGTGTTTTTGGGTAGTGGTAAAGTCTATAAAACCCACAGGCAAAACTTCCACATTGCCTTCAGCATTAGTTGGATAACCATTATTGCTAACAGCTTCAATAGTAAAAGGGTAATTTTGACTGGGCGCTTGTACTACAGAAGGGGGTTGGCATTGAAATGTGGCTTCTGCTAAACCACCTGCTTCTAAGGATAATCGGCGTTCTGCACTGCCAGCTAGCCAAGATGGATCAACGCCTGTAAAACGTAGCACCACTTCGGTCGGTTGTTGCCCCAAGTTTCGCACCCTTACTGGTATATCTACAGAATTGCGCGGATAAACTTGGAACTCTCGTACAGGCAATTCAACATTAAAATGTGTTGGTCTGTTGTCTCGCTCGATTTTCAGGCGCAACACAAGCCGGCACTGTTGTGCTAATTGCGGTGAAAAAATCTGCACCATCAGGTTGACAGTACCAACAAATCCCGGAATGGGTGTATTGAATATGAAAACTTGGAATATGGTACTACTACCGGGTGGCTTGGCTGCTGCTACCTCTGGTTCGAGTCTATACCAACGATATCCTGTGTTTCGGGTTTCTCCCGCTGCGGCAATTTCTATCTGAAAATTGACAAAGCGATCGCTGTCATTATTGACAGTTACCTCAAATGAGGCAGGAGTATCACCAGGACGAAAGGTTAGGTTCTGAGTTGAAAGGCTGGCATTTACAACATTTTTTTCCATGCTATTTATTATTCATAACATTTTTTTATATTCTGGATGACTAGCAGTATTAGAAAATTAATGTTTGCCAAAACATGACAATAAATTCTTTGGCTTGATTATTGAAGTTTATTTGATAGATGTGATATTCAGAAAAATCATATAACAAAATCTGCATACATCAACTGATATTTAGTATTATTTTCAACACAACTTGCAAAATCGAGTTTCTGAAATCAAAAGCTTTGACTAGCAAGAAGACCGATTTTTGATACCCCTGCTATGTATAAGCATCTGACAGTCGCGTTTTTCGCTCTCGCAACATATAAAAAAACACATTGAAATTGAAAAACTGAAATGCTTACTGGGCAGGGGTTATAAAATATGTTTCTTCAGAGTTGGGCAAGCATAGTGCAAATACATAATTTTGGTGCTTTACAAAATCAGCAACTTGCTAGATGATAACGAAAGGAAAAATTACTAGTAAACAACAAGATTCTTTTCGCTTTTGGTAGTTGTGTGAAAACCCTGTAATTATAAGGCTGAGTTGGTTTAAGTTTTTCTTATAACCCTAAGCTCAAAGTAACAAAATGGTAACGCTACATATCTCACACTCCCAAGAAAATCCCAAAATTTTCACTTCCAACACCCATAGTTTAGTCTTCATCGACATGGCAGTTGAAGACTATAGCAGTTTAGTTAACAGCATACTGCCCAATACTGAAGTGTTTGTTATCGACTCGACACGTAACGGTGTTGAGCAAATTACGGAAATTCTGACGAATTGCCAGAACGTAAATTTAAGCGACATACACATTGTATGCCACGGTGCCCCTGGTTACTTACAACTGGGCAACACCCATTTAGGACTTGATACCCTTGACGAATACAGCCAGCAACTAGAACAGTGGCAGAAGAAATTCTTAGCCTCTGCCAAAACCGATAGCCCCTGTAACTTACTAATATATGGTTGCAATGTAGCTTCTGGTGATGCCGGGGGAGAATTTATTGCCAAACTGCACCAACTTACAGGAGCGAATATTGCCGCTTCTCGTCAACGGATTGGGAATGCAGCATTAGGTGGTAGCTGGGAGTTGGAAGTCCGCACTGCTGAGATGGAAGTCAGTTTAGCGATCGCAGAAACGACACGCCAGGCTTACGCAGGTGTGCTAGCAACCTTCACAGTAAATAATATTGGGGACGCGGATGATGGCGATCGCAATAACGGTATCACAACTTTACGCGAGGCAATTAATTTAGCCAATGCGACTGCTGGGGCAGATGCGATCGCCTTTGGAGGAAGATTCATAGATACTACCCCAGATACTATTACCCTCACCTCTGGGCAACTAACGATTACCGACGATGTTACCATCTTGGGGACTGGGACATCTAATCTAACTGTGAGTGGAAATAATGCCTCTCCAGTATTTGAGATATCGGGATTAGCGACAGGTGTAAGTATTGATAGTTTGGCGATCGCTAGCGGCGCTATTAGAATCAATAGAAATTCCATCCTCAGCCTAGCTAACAGCAGTGTGTCTGGGAATACAGCCAGAAGTGGCATCTCTAACAACGGTATCCTCGATCTTACTAATACTAGCGTCTCTGGCAATACGGAAGGCGGTATTTATAATGGTGGTTTCCTCAGCCTAACTAACAGCAGTGTTTTTGGCAATACCGGGGCAACCCCCCTTTGGGACAATAGCCCTGCGGGAGGCGGCATTTTTAATGACGGTTCTGGTGAGAACGTTGGTATTCTCAACCTAATTAACAGCAGTGTTTTTGGCAATACGGCAAACTCCGGCGGTGGCATTTATAATCAGGGCGGTACTCTCAGCCTAACTAGCAGCACTGTTTCTGGGAATACGGCAAGCTTCGGCGGTGGCATTTTTAACGGAGATGATGGTGGTTATTTTGGCGGTCTAGCTACTCTAGCTAACAGCACCATCTCTGGCAATACAGCCTTAGAAGATGGCGGTGGTATATATAATGGCTTCAGTTACGTGAGTAACACCACGGTCAACCTAATCAACACCACAATTACTAATAACACATCTGACTTAGATGGTGATGGTACTGGCAATGGTGGAGGTATTTCTATTTATGGGTTTAATCCCGTCAACGTTAGTAACACCATCATTGCAAGTAACTTTGACAACTCCACCTCCGGTGATATACACCCCGACGTAGATGGTAGACTAAGTAACTCCGGCAATAACCTGATTGGCAATAATACTGGTAGCACTGGCTTTACCACCAGCACCCTCGTCGGCACAAGTGCTAGCCCTATTGACCCTAAACTCGGACTGCTGCAAAATAACGGTGGTGAAACCTTAACTCATGCGTTACTTGCAGGTAGTTCCGCTATTAATGCTGGCAATAATTCCCTAGTTCCTACTGGTATCACCACTGACCAACGCGGCGCGGGATTTAACCGGGTATTCAACGGTGTTGTTGATATTGGTGCTTATGAAGTCCAGCCCCTCATCACCTCGCCACCTGTTAATACTGACACAGTGGTAACGAATGTCAACGATTCTGGGGCTGGGTCATTGCGGCAGGCTATCCTCAACGCCAATGCGACTGCTGGGATGGATACGATTACCTTTGCGGGTGTGTTCACCGATGCCACCCTGGATGTCATTACCCTCACCTCTGGGAAATTGACGATTACCGATGATATTACCATTTTGGGGACTGGGGCATCTAACCTTACCATCAGTGGAAATAATATCTCACGCATTTTCGAGATATCCGGCACAGGCACAGATACAAGCATTAATGGCTTGAAAATTGCTAATGCTAATGATGCCTTGGGGAGTATTTTGCTCAACAGCAATGCCAGCCTCAGCCTGACTAACAGCACGGTCTCTGGCAATCGCGGCGCGGTAGGCGGCATTTTTAATAGAGGCATCCTCAGTCTGACTAACACCACTGTCTCTGGTAATAGAGGGTCATCATTAGGCGGGGGCATTTTTAACAAAGGCAACCTGAGCCTAACCAACAGCACTGTCTCTAATAATGGGGCGTACGTCGCTGCCGATACTGCCTACGGCGGCGGCATATACAATACAGGCAACCTCAGCATAACGGGAAGCACTATCTCTAATAATGGAGCCTCTGCTGATGATGGTGTTAATCGGGGAGGTCCT
>JBBSCU010000082.1:0-19121 GCA_038249935.1 Chroococcales cyanobacterium | reverse complement strand
GCTATAGTTGAGCGCCAAGACATTGGTTAGCTCCATTGGGTTGGGGCCAGAAAGCCTCTGTTGCGCGAATGTAGCATCGCTTCGGAAGGTCTTGGCGACATCTGGTAAAGGCAAAACAGGAAAAACCGCAGCGTAGTCTTCTAGCTTGAGAAACGACTGAGGATTCTGGAAAAACGCCTGTTGATTCGCTCCCACTTTCTTGGCCAAAATTACCCGATTATTGTTATACCCCTCAGAAAAAACCTCTTGGACAGGTAAAGTTGCCACACGGACAGAAGTCGGTAGCCGCAATGCGCTCTGATATTCAATACGTGTTTGTTCTAGCTGCTGTTGACGCTCTTGCTGGGTTGTCAGTGGATCATATTGCGGTAAAGTTGGGATGTGCGGATTGGCAGGAGGACTTGGCTTTGAAGGGTGAGTCTCGCCTCTCACCAAGTTTTCCAAACCAGGGGTACAGGCTAGACCTAATAGACCTAGCATAGTCCGGCGCGATAAGACGTATTGCTCTATTAATTGTTGGTGTTGTTGCTGTCTAGTCGGTAAGCGCATCACATTAGCCTCCCCAAAAACCATACTTTTCACCAATAAAAATCATACTGTGTCTGTCGAGCTTTGTGTAAAACATGATACTTATCTTTAAATTACTAAAAAAGAAAAAACTCTGAAACCTACTAAACCTCATGTGAGGGTAGGGCTGTTTCATTCGATAAGGTGATAATTTTGTCAAGAGGATGAGCGAGAAATTTCGGGAAGTGGGAAAAAGAAAAAGTACCACTTCAACGGATAAATTTAAGTGCGATCGCTGTTATAGAATTGCTGCTGAGTTTGATAGTTTCCTTTTATGTTCCTCGACCCTTGCTCAAGATAGAGACAAGCTAATCGCCATTCATTATCTGTTAGAACAAACTCAACGGGAAATTTCGGTGATGCTATTGGAGAAATAGCAAAGCCATTCGTCTATGAAGAAACTGCTCAAAGGTATCTTGGCGCTGATCCAGCAAATTTTTCAGCAGTTCTTATCCACTGATAAACCAATTTCTCCTGCTTCTGATCACCCGCCAGAGATTCCTATTCCTCCCATTCCCACTTTCGTTCCCCAGTGGGAGAACGGGTTAGTGTTAGTTTGTTCACAGTGTACAGTAGAGCAATTTTCAGGGAGTTCTCATCGAATTAATAGAGGTGTAACAGCCTCAGAAGAGTTACAGAACTGGCTGAAATCTCGCCTAAAATTTGATGGATTGTGGGGTAAATATCGGGTTGTCAGCACCAGTTGTTTGGGAGTTTGCCCACAGGGGCGTGTTGTTGTTGTTCTGCGTAATGATGCAATTGGACAACAGTGTTTTATTGTCTCTCCTCAAGGCGATCGCGAAATTCTCTACTCTTATATCAAACAGATTTTTCAGCTTTAGAATATTTAGGAGAAGCAAAGCAATTGCAGTGAACAATTTTACCAAGACCTCAAACAGGACTAGAGTCTTCACTACACACCCTACCCATTGACCATCCACACCAAAAACCCAAGAATCTGATCTGCTGGTGGTAGCGGGTAGTCCGTTAGGTCAATTGTTACCGTTTGTCTTTCGAGCTTCATGAATCGCCATTGAGTACCACTGCTGACAACACCATAAATAGTAGAAATTATATTCTGGGAAGTTTCGTTAAAGCGTTGAGCAGCGACCATCTGTGCCACACATTGTCCCAGTCCTTCGTTGAGGTCAGCCTTTTTTGCCTCAGTTACCACAAGAACGGGGGCTTCAATAATAAGTTGTTCTGGTGAATGGCTAATCAAAAAGTCAACATAGCCAGTCAGATCACAAGTTGAATCTACATTAAACTCTCGCCCAGAGAATAAACTGATCTGACGATTGAGCATCCGCCTGACTTCCTGTAGCATTGGATAAACAATGGCTTCAGAGCGAGCCTTTTCTGAACCGACAGCGATCGCCCAAGGTAAATCTTCGAGTTCACTCGCTAATCTGAGGCTGGGAGAAATGGATTCAATCTCTGGGAAGAAACGAGAATCTTCAACGATTTTGAGATCAAACGCCTTCTTTGCCTTGCTGAGAGTGAACTGACTATATGACATGGAATTTGTCTGATGATAACATGGCGACTTATCATTTAATTTAACTAGATTTTATCGTCAAGTTACATCCAAAAGTAACAAACTCAAACTATGACTCAGCAACCAACTGACCTAGATAATAAAGCTGTATTTGATCAATTGTGGGGAATTACCAACGAACTGCGTCAGAAAATAGACGCTCGTTTTGAATTACATCCAGATCCGTCTACCAAGAACTTACAAAGCTATGCCGCCATGACGGGAAGCGCTCACGGATCGCTCAATACCTTCTCTGGCTCAGAAATTGATTGGTTAGTGCATTCATGGTTGCGTGACCCCAAATCCGGCTTTTGCAATATGCACTTAACTATTTGGCTCAAGTCACAGATCCGTGTTCCACATTTAGCTTTTGCGTTTGCCACGGTTCCCTACTTGTTCTTCTACATGGATTACATTCCTCGGAGCGACCTGTTTGTTGACCTGGAATATTTGGATCGCTACTATGAACCGATGAACCAGACATACCTGGCGTTGCGAGAAGATTCTCAATTTAAGCAGTATACCAGCAAAACTCTGTACATCCGTCAAGTTCAATCCCATACCAGCCTGTGTTTCACCAGTTCAGTTACAGAGGAGACGCTAGCTCGTCTTCGCACGGTGGCTCATGAAATGATCGATCGCTGGTTGAAGTGGGTAGATGAAGCTGAATCCGTACCAGATGACCAGCGTGCTGCTTTGTCTAACCGTGATTTAATTGTGCGCCAGGCGATCGCCGAACGCGATCCAGACAACCAAATCGCTGTGCGCCTATTTGGGGCAGAAATGACAGATAAATTAGTGCGATCGCTTTGGGGTGGCGATCGTATTCTATAAATTAGTTATTTGTCCTTTGCTAATGGCTAATGACCAATGACAAATGACAAATGACCAATGACAAATGACAAATGACAAATGACAAATGACAAATGACAAATGACAAAACCAATAGAAGTCCGCAACCCCCGAACTGGCAAATTTGATTACGTCATTATCCCGCCGCCTCCAAGGCTGCTGGTACAGCAATGTAACCGCACCCGCAGATCGCAAGTTCGCTGGCAGCAGTTGGGTATAGAGGGGAGAATTGCAGCCTTACAACAGTGGAAGCAAGGGATATTATCAGGGCGCGATCGCTTAACAGAGGCTTTGGTAAATGATACGGGCAGATTGTCAACCTCGGTACTAGAAATAGACTCCTTCCTCTCTAGCATTGATCGCTGGTGTAGGTTAGCACCAGAGTTGCTGCAAGAATCTACAAAAAATACAGCAATTCCCTTTATTGCATTACAACAAACATCGGTTCCTTACCCATTGGTTGGGGTAATTAGTCCGTGGAATTTCCCGTTATTGCTGGCGACAATTGATACTATTCCGGCGTTGCTGGCAGGTTGTGCAGTTATTGTTAAACCCAGTGAAATTGCTCCCCGTTTCGTCGCACCACTGATAACAGCACTCAACGCTGTACCCAAACTGCACGACGTATTAACTTTTGTGGAAGGAGCAGGTGAAACCGGAGCAGCTTTGATTGAAAATGTAGATTTAGTGTGCTTTACAGGTAGTGTGGCCACAGGGCGCAAAGTAGCAGAAGCGGCTGCTAAACAGTTTATTCCAGCTTTTTTGGAATTAGGGGGAAAAGATCCAGCGATCGTTTTAGAATCAGCAGACTTAGAATTAGCAACCTCAGCAATCTTGTGGGGTTCCGTCGTCAACACCGGACAGTCATGCCTTTCCATTGAGCGAATTTATGTTGCTGAATCGATATTTGAAAAGTTTTACCATCAACTAGTAGCCAAAGCACATCGCCTTCAGCTAGCTTACCCCACAGTTGAAAGTGGAGAAATTGGCCCGATTATCGCCGAAAGACAAGCAGCAATTATTAGCGACCATCTCCTAGATGCAGTCGAGAAAGGAGCAGTAATTCACTGCGGCGGTGTAATTGAAGACTTGGGTGGAGGTTGGTGGTGTCGTCCCACAGTTCTCACCCAAGTTGACCATTCGATGAAAGTGATGACTGAAGAAACTTTTGGCCCGATTATGCCAGTGATGCCTTTTTCCACAGTTGAGGAAGCAGTGTTTTTAGCAAACGACTCAATTTATGGGCTGAGTGCTGCTGTATTTGCCAAGTCAGAAGCAGAAGCCCTAGAAGTCGCCCATCAAATTGATGCAGGTGCCATCAGTATCAACGATGCTGCACTCACGGCCATCATGCACGAGGGAGAGAAAAACGCCTTCAAATTCTCCGGCTTGGGAGGCTCACGCATGGGTGCAGCAGCGTTGAAACGGTTCATGCGAAAAAAAGCTATTTTGATTAAAACTAATACTACCAATGACCCTTGGTGGTTTGATAATGAAGCATAAATATTTTTGGCGTTGCGCCCCACCAAAGTAATATATGAGCCTCTATCTTACCATTTAATAAGCTTCATCATGGCTACCAATATCAACCAATAAAATAACCATTTCTAATAAATTATTATCATCAGAGAAATTAAAGATAATTCTACAATTAAAAGCAACAGTACAAGACCACAAGCCCGCTAAATTTCCTGTTAACTTATGAGACTTCAAAGATGGTGTAAATGGATCATCTGCCAAAAGCCTTAATACCTTAACAATTTGATTCTTTAACTGCGGGTTTTTCTTTGTAATCTTCCTAAAAGATCGCTTAAATCCACTACTCCAGACAACTTCCATCATCATCTCCTAATAAATCAGCGATCAAATCATCAACACCTCCCCTGTTTGCTGTCCCATCTTTAAAAGCTTGCATCACTTCCTGAGCATTAGCCAAAATTTCAACCCGCCGATTCTCAATTCGTTGTTGGCGAAGAAACTCAAATAAATACTCTCGATCTTCTGTGGGCAAACTTTCAATAGAATTAATAATTTCTTGTAAAGTCATCATACAACCTCCTAATCAAGTAAACCTACCTTTACTAACCCTATTTTAATCTCTAAATCCAAAGCCTCAGCCTCTTAACATTTAGCCAATTTCGGCAAAAATATGATAGAATGAATTGACTGTACAGTGGATGCAATAAATTCGGGTATTAAAATTAATTGGTTTGAACAATATTTGGGAAAAGCATAACCAAATGGATTATAGCGTTTCCTTGTCTAGAGACACATTTATTAAAAGCTTCTTCAATTACTTTGGCTAAATCAGGATAATTTCTGGCACTGATAGAACGTAGTATGCTCTTGACTTTCGACCAACAATTTTCAATTGGTGAGAAATCGGGATGCGGGAGATTGTGAAGGGGTATAGAAAATCAACCGATGCTCCATTTCCTATACGCTATGCCCAACCTCAACAAATATAGCGGTTCTTGTTTGGATGCAGGGGTGTAGCATTACTGTGTTCCTAAAAATGGCTTGTATTCTATGCAATTAAGAACCCCTATAACAAGTAGCATTCAGGATATGGGAACATAATTAAGTCGTAGCTGAACACTTATATAGAGGTTTTTAAGTGGATACTATTGCAATCCCTGCTTTGAATCGCCCGATAGATGCCACGGTAGAGATTCCTGGTTCTAAAAGTATTACCAATCGGGCGTTACTTGTTGCTGCTTTAGCGCAAGGCGACTCTATTTTAGAAAATGCCTTATTTAGTGACGACAGCGATTATTTTGCCAAATGTTTAGAGCAATTGGGCATTCCCATTACTTTAAATCCTCATCTCGCTCAGATTCAAGTGGCAGGAAGGGGAGGCGAAATTCCAGCGAAGCAAGCAGATTTATTTGTGGGTTTAGCCGGAACAGCAGCAAGGTTTATCTCAGCGCTAGTGGCATTGGGTAACGGCGAATATCGCCTAGACGGTGTTCCTCGGATGCGAGAAAGACCGATGGGTGATTTGCTGACGGTGCTGCAAACAAGCGGAATAACCGTTAACTTCGAGGGAAATCCTGGGTTTATGCCTTACACCATCTACGGTGGGCAGTTTTCTGGGGGAAATTTTCGTTTGCAAGCCAACCAAACAAGTCAGCAACTTTCGGCATTACTAATGATTGCGCCTTATGCTCAACAAGACACAATTATTGAAGTTGAAGGTACACTGGTTTCCCAGTCTTACATCAAAATGACCTGTGGTCTGATGGCAGATTTTGGCGTGGAGGTGATTGAAATCGGTGAAAATCAATTTCAAATTAAAGCAGGTCAGCGTTACCAGGCTCGTCATTATACAATAGAACCTGATGCGTCAAATGCTTCTTACTTTTTTGCCGCCGCCGCCGTCACTGGTGGACGGGTGCGGGTTAAGCATTTAACTAAACAATCCTGTCAGGGTGATATTCTTTGGCTCGATGTCTTAGAACAGATGGGTTGCCAAATTCATGAATCTGATGATTACACCGAAGTAACAGGGCCAGAGCAATTGCAGGGTATCGATATTGACATGAACGATATGTCAGATTTGGTACAAACTTTAGGAGCGATCGCACCCTTTGCCAGTTCACCTGTTACCATTCGCAATGTGGAACATATTCGCTATAAAGAAACCGACCGCATTCACGCCGTTGTTACCGAGTTGCGTCGCTTAGGAGTCCAGGTTGAAGAATTTGCCGATAGACTCCAGATTGAACCTGGTGCCATTACTCCAGCTGCGATCGAAACTTATCATGATCATCGCATGGCAATGGCGTTTGCTGTCACTGGCTTAAAGGTTCCAGGGATTCTAATTAAAGACCCCGGTTGTACAGCAAAAACCTTTCCAGATTACTTTACCCGGTTTTTCCAAATGCTAGAACAATAAAAGGTGAATAGAAAGCTTATATGAAATGATCTATATTAGTCCTGATAATAACAATCGTGACCGCACTTGGCATTGGTTTAAAAACAACCAAATTTTTCAACGCACCTTAATTCAAGAACAGCGGCTAAGATAAAACAATCGGCATTGCTGAGTCAAAATATGAATTAGCTTCATTTAGCAACGCCAAACAATCTTATCTTTAGCTGCTCTAACTTAAAAGCGATAAACAACAATGACCGAAGTAAAACCTACACGCACGTTATATATAGGAATCCGGTTTGATTTCTGAAAAGATATGTAGGGGAGCCAGTCGTGTGGGCGGGTTTCCCGACTCGAGCGAACTGGCGTTGTGTTAGCGACAGCGTAACGCACCAAACCCTTGTTGAATATTATTTATTACCCGTTACTTGTTTGAATATCTCAAAGTTTAATTTAGTAAGGTACACGCATGGCCAAAGGTGACAAAATAAACTTTTCTACTCCTAGTGGTTTCCCGGAATTTTTGCCTAGCGAAAAGCGTTTAGAATTATATTTGCTAGATATCATCCGTAGAGTTTTTGAAAGCTATGGATTTACACCTATTGAAACACCTGCTGTCGAACGTTTAGAAGTATTGCAAGCTAAAGGTAATCAAGGCGACAATATCATTTATGGAATTGATCCTATTCTGCCACCAAATCGACAAGCCGAGAGAGATAAGTCGGGCGAAACTGGTTCAGAAGCAAGAGCTTTAAAGTTTGACCAAACAGTTCCTCTAGCGGCGTATATTGCTCGTCACCTGAATGAATTGACCTTTCCCTTTGCTCGCTACCAAATGGATGTGGTTTTTCGGGGAGAACGGGCAAAAGATGGGCGTTTTCGTCAATTCCGTCAGTGCGATATTGATGTAGTCGCTCGTCGTGAACTCAGCTTGCTCTATGATGCTCAAATGCCTGCAATTATCACTGAGATATTTGAAGCAATTAATATTGGTGATTTTCTGATTCGCATTAATAATCGCAAAATTCTGACAGGTTTTTTTCAATCTGTGGGAATTACTGAAAATCAAATTAAATCCTGTATTGGCATCGTTGATACCTTAGAAAAAATTGGTGAAACTAAGGTAAAACAGAATTTAGAAAATGAGGGTATTCTAGCAGAACAAGCTCAGAAAGTTATTGATTTTATTAAAATTGACGGTTCAGTTGATGAAATATTAGATAAACTCAAGCATCTTGCACAAAATCTATCAGAAACCGAGCAATTAAGCTTGGGAGTTACTGAAATAGAAACAGTAATTGCAGGTGTTCGCAATCTGGGAGTTGCCGAAAATCGTTTTTGTATTGATTTATCTATTGCGCGTGGTCTTAATTACTATACTGGCACAGTTTACGAAACAACTCTATTAGGACATGAAGCATTAGGTAGTATTTGTTCTGGCGGCAGATATGAAGAATTAGTCGGAGTATTTTTGGGCGAAAAAATGCCAGGTGTCGGCATTTCTATTGGCTTAACTCGCTTAATTAGTCGGTTGCTCAAAGCTGGTATTCTTAGTACCTTAGCCGCTACACCAGCCCAGGTGATGGTAGTAAATATGCAAGATGATTTAATGCCCACATATTTAAAAGTTTCTCAACATCTGCGTCAGGCGGGAATTAATGTTGTAACGAGCTTTGATAAGCGTCCTTTGGGTAAACAATTTCAGCTAGCAGATAAACAGGGAATTCAATTCTGTGTAATTATTGGTTCTGAAGAAGCAGCAGCACAAAAGTCCTCACTCAAAGATTTGAAAACAGGCGACCAAATAGAAGTTTTACTAGAAAATTTAGCTGAGGAAGTTAAAAGCAGACTTGCCTAAAACTTCATATATGAGGTAAGTACGTTAGGCGCTCATATTATATTTTTTGTTACAAACTATCTTGAAATATGCGCTTAACACACCCTACAACTGATAAGGAGGAAACCAATATCATCTTTAAGTCCCCAGTTTTTAACATATTTTGCTAAATCAGGATGATTTATCGCATCTTGCATTCTTAAATTACCTTCTTCTGCCATGTGCGCCGCTTCGTAGAGCATTTGCCATAGAAAAAGCTCGTCTTGCTGTGTAACTGGACGAGTAAAATAATCCATAACTTCTGTCTAAGAATTTGCTTGTGTCAAAGTTAAAATAATTTACTCAGTGGTGTCGCTAAACCGTCAATGCTGACGAGATTTTTCTGTTGTTGAAATTCTCGAACTCCCTCTTCACCTTTTTTACTAGCCCAGTTCACTAGAATCTGGCGCTGACCTTGATATTCATAAAGTGGTACGCCAAAACCACAGGAGGTCTGTACTTTTTGGATATCAGCGACGATAATTTGACGAGTTCCAGGTATCGGCGAAAATAGAGAATACAGAGAGTTCCAGTCTGGAGAACTCGGTAAAATCGTGTTTCCCTGACCGTAGAGACGCAGGATACACGGAGGGTCTGCAAAAGTGCAAAACATGAAGGTTATCCGCCCATTTTCTTGCAAGTGGGCTGAGGTTTCGTTACCACTGCCTGTGAGATCGAGGTAAGCTACTTGGTTAGGGGAGAGGATACGAAAGCAATCAAAACCTTTAGGAGAGAGGTTAACATGACCCGTAGGACTCAAGGGTGCAGAGCCAACAAAGAAAAGCTGTTGGGCAGCAATAAAGTCTTGCAGTTCCTCAGTAATACAGTCAAAAATTTTAGCCATAGACTGTCTGACTTAATATTTGTAAATATACTATCTTCACAGCCTATGTCTTAGCTAAACATCTAGCAAGTCCTAATTGCCGATGTCTTAGGACGAGCTATTTATCATCAGAGAGTGGGAAGAAAATTATTACCGTCTTATATGTTGACTAGCCATTTGGATGGCATCAGCGATATCGACATCACCATCGCCGTCAGCATCCAAGAAGGAATTGAGTACAGAATTCCCACCGGTTTGGGGATTTTGGGTATTGGCACCTGATTGCAAAAACTTAAGTACCAAAGGTACTGCTACTGGCAGCAATTGTTGAACTATACCAGCATCCAACCCAGTGCGTTGGGCAGCTACCTGAGCTATCTGCTGTTGTATACCAGGAGAAAACAGCGAATCGACGGCTTGGGGGTTGGGAGAAGTACCGGCATATTGATTCACGAAAGTTTGTGCGGCTTCATTACCATCTGTGGCTTGCTTTTGTTGTAAAGCAGAACGCACTTGACCACCCACAATTGACAAAATTGATTGGATAGTAGAAGGGTTTGCGCCAGTATGTTGGCTTTGCCCACCGTAGGTATCGCTCATCTGCTGTACAGTGTTAACAATATTTCCCAGTTGACCTAAGCTACCTTGTTGATTTGGATTAGCGACGGCACCGAGAATTTGATCAAAAAGTCCCATAAGTTTGTTTCTTTATTTGTTCACAAAAAGCTGGCGAAAATAGGCGTTTCGTAAGTCCACCAAAAGATTTAAACACACAAGCTTCTACCTGCTGCCGACTATTATGAAAAAATTAACTTTTAAAAGCTAGGATCTTTAGGATGAGAAATTGGTAGAGCAATTGCAAACTCTGTATTTCGATTTAACTCAGACTAGAATCCAACTAAAAGCTTTTTTGGCGAACCCCTGAGACACTGTGATTTTCGGGTGGTCTTGGGTTAAAAAAGAAACATGAATTTCATCAAATCCATCACTAATTGGTTAGAAACCCGCGCTTGTGTCCCTACATACGGCGGTTGGGTACTAGCAGCAACCGCGATTTGTTTTTTTGGCGCAGGTATCAATACGATGGCTGGTTGGCTGTACGCCATTAGCGGCATCAGTTTTGCTCTTTTGGGTGTAGCAGCTATCTTACCACCGCGATCGCTCACAGGTCTATCGATTACCCGCCGTCCCATCCAACCTGTGTCAGCAGGTGATGATCTGACGATGGAATTAGAAATCCGCAATCAGACACAGCAGCCTGTCAGCTTATTGCAAGTCGAGGATATATTGCCCTTCGTCTTAGGGAAACCAGTACAAAAGGCAATCGAAACAATTCCTAGCCAAGGCAGTTACCGTTGGGTATATTACCACCCAACCGTGCGCCGGGGCGTTTATCGCTGGCACACAGTGGAACTTGGTTCTGGTGCGCCTTTAGGATTGTTTTGGTGTCGCCGTCAGCGTGATTGTGCTGCAATAGCGATCGTTTATCCTACAGTTTTACCATTGGCCACCTGCCCTCTAGTGGATGAAATGGGGCAAGAAGAGAGCAAAAAGGGCGATCCTCGTGGTAGACCGTTGCAGACAGCAACAACGGGGCTGGTGCGATCGCTCCGTCCCTACCGCACCGGAGATCCCACCCGTCTGATTCACTGGCGGACTAGCGCCCGTTATGGCGAATTAAGGGTGCGAGAGTTAGAAATGGTCACAGGTGGACAAGAAATAGTTATTGCCCTTGACAGTGCTAGTAATTGGGAAGATGAAAACTTTGAACAAGCAGTAATTGCCGCAGCTTCGCTGTATTTTTATGCACAGCAACAGCAATTAGAGGTGCAACTTTGGACAGCATCAACAAGTTTAATTAAAGGCGATGCCTACGGCAAGCCCGAAGGTCTACGCTTTGTCCTAGAAACCTTAGCAGCAACCACAGCCCTAGAAGATGCCAGTACACAAGTTCCTAAAAACTATCCTTTGATTTGGCTGACTCAAAACCCCCTGAGCCTTGCTACTCTTCCTCAAGGCAGTCGTTGGGTTTTGTGGCCAAATATTTCTTCACCAGTAGAACAAGAAGTAATCAATTGGGAACACCCTGGTATAGTAATACAGCGCGATGTCTCCGACGGGCGTAGCTGCGGCGCACTACAACTCCAACTGCAAAAAACATTACGTTCATAAATCAATTCAAATTTGATAATTCCAAAAGACTGCTAACAAGTCAAGCTTCTGCGATTTCTGAGATTTTGTCTGATCCCAGCACACCGGACATATCAGCCTTTGAGCAAAGGTAAACAATTCAAGCAGGTAATGTTGGGGAAATACACCCACTAATCTCCACATGAGGCTGAGGTACAATGGAAAGAAATATTTAAATTATGAGCGACATGATCACATCAGAAAATAACACAAAATCCAGCGATAAAAGCCTAGAGGCAATGCGGCATTTTTCCGAACAATACGCCAAGCGTACTGGAACCTACTTTTGTTCTGAACCTTCTGTCACCGCAGTTGTGATTGAAGGACTAGCCAAACATAAAGACGAACTGGGTGCGCCTTTGTGTCCCTGTCGCCACTACGAAGATAAAGAGGCTGAGGTTCACGCCACATATTGGAACTGTCCCTGTGTGCCAATGAGAGAACGCAAAGAATGCCATTGTATGTTGTTCCTGACCCCTGACAACGAGTTTGCTGGAGAAAAACAAGAAATCTCTGTGGAAACAATTAAAGAAGTAAGAGACAGCATGGGATGAGCGAAACTATCCCCCAAGAGTTTTGGCAAGGCGTAGAACAGTTCAATTCTGGTCAGTTTTACGCCTGTCACGACACTTTAGAGGCTCTGTGGATGGAAGCTGGCGAACCGGAAAAAACCTTTTATCAAGGCATTCTCCAAATTGCTGTGGCACTGTATCATTTAGAGAATCGCAACTGGCGAGGTGCAGTAATTCTATTGGGAGAAGGCGGCAATCGCCTGCGGCGTTACCCATCTAGTTACGGCGGCGTTGATGTCGATGAGCTATTGAGTCAGAGTGCAGTCTTGTTGACGACATTACAACAAATAGGAACAGACAAGATTACCGTCGGTGATTTGGGTGAAAATGAAGCCTTATCTTTACCTAGAATTATGCTAGCTAGTGATTAGTAAGGTTTAAGCAGATCAATTTAGAGCCAGGGCGAATATAATTTGCGCACCAGTTGCTCATGGGGTAAATCACACCCTTCGGGTGACGCTTCTACGTCGCTACCGCTACGCTAACACCAATCGCCCACAGAAGGAAACCTTCTTGCAGCACTGGTTCATCAGGTGCTTCAACTCGGGGGAGCCGCCCAACAAACATCCTTGGCATCTCCCCTTCTCTACGAGATGGCAATGCTAAAGGCGGCTAAACAAGAAGCTATTCTTTCCCGCACACGCGAAATCCTCGATCGCACTGCTTCAGATATCCATGATGGGGCTTTGCAAGATTTGAAGCTGGTGATGGACGAAATTGAATTGGAATCTGATTTAGATGTAGATGTAGATGCAATTTTAGATAAGTTGGCAACTTTAGGTCAGGAAATTCGGGATAAATTGCATAACATTCGTCGTTTAGCTGAAAAAATGGAGGTGACTCCAGCATTACGACAAGGGGACAGATGTACTCTGGCGATCGCCAACAATGCCTCAACTATCAAACCATGCCACCTGCGATCGCAAAAAAGCTGGCTATGGCATTAAAATGATGAATGCGTAGACGCAAACCCGCATTTCTCACAAGCTTGATTTCAAAGTACCTCAACACGACTTTCAAGTACCTCAACACAACTTTCAAGTACCTCAACACGACTTTTAAGTACCTCAACACAACTTTTAAGTACCTCAACACGACTTTTAAGTACCTCAACACAACTTTTAAGTACCTCAACACGACTTTTAAGTACCTCAACACGACTTTTAAGTACCTCAACACGACTTTCAAGTACCTCAACACGACTTTTAAGTACCTCAACACGACTTTTAAGTACCTCAACACGACTTTTAAGTACCTCAACACGACTTTTAAGTACCTCGCGGCTTGTCGCAAGACATTGCCTCTGAACTTCTAGATACTGCATGGGAGATGTTAGCTTTGCCTGATGGACAAGTGCGAGTCATGCTAAGTTGGCATTTACCCTAAGTCGATTTAGCTAAATTAAAAAATAGTAGGAGTTCGGCTAGTGTATGGTAACACCAATAATCCAATCAACAACTCAAACCTTATACGACCAAGATTATTATCTCTGGCTGAGGACAACTATCAATCAACTTCGCGCTGGACAGTTTTCTGATGTTGATTTAGATAATTTATTAGAAGAATTAGAAACTATGGGTAGAAGGGAGAAACGAGCAATTGAAAGTTTATTAATTAAGCTTCTTGAACATCTACTAAAACTCAAATGTTGGGATAGTGAAAGAGAACGTAATCAAGGACATTGGAAAGGGGAAATCAGGACTTTTCGTAGAGATATTAAAAAAGCTCTTCAAGATAGTCCCAGCTTAAAACCTTACATTTTAGAAATATTTGATGAATGTTATCAAGACGCAAGGACAGAAGCAAGCGATGCCTAACGGCGGTAAACTACGCTCTCAACTTTCCATTGACATATTCCCCGTTATCCCCATTGGTTCTTTAGAGCAAATTTTAGATGAAAACTGGTTTCCCGAATATAACCACAATCATCACGATAAAGCCGATTAAAATAGATACTTAACTTGGGTTTTCATAGGAGTTATCCAGTTGTGCAGCCGGATTTAATAGGCTTGGAAATTAGCAAAGGAGAACTAAGACGTTTGACTGGGTTCGATCCAGAAGACGTTTTTCGACCCTCTGTTTTGCGAGATAGTAAAAAGCGATTAGGCTTTTTGCTCAATGAAATGCTGGTGACGCTGGCGCTAACGCCAATAATTGTTGGCTCTGTTTATGCGTTTATTATTCTACCGACAATTGGATCTTCAATTCGACTCGGAATTCTTTTACTAATTTTAGTGCCAATTCCCATATTAGTTGGGCGATCGCTCTGGCGACAATTAACCTGTCCCGAAGGACTGACAATACTTTTAGATGAAGTTGATAAATATCATGACCTGATCCACGCTATAGATATTAATGACCAATTGGCAGCATCAGGAAACGTAGAAAGCAGTATTCATGACCGAGATCAAGTCACCGCCGCTCTGCAACTAATTAGAGAAGATTTAGTCCGCGCTTTGAAAACGGAACGAATTTTGCGAGATAATAAAAAGCTGCTTGCTAATAACCAAGAGTTATTTGTCAATAATTTAGTCAGTCTGCAAGCTTTACAAGTTAGTAGTCAGGCAGGGGAATATGCTCAAGTGCTAAATCAATCATTGCAAATTGCGATGGATGTGCAAGCAGAAATCAGAAAATTGCAGAAAGGCTAAAACCTCTGCTGATAACTTTCCTAAAAAACGCCCCGTTGATTTAAATGAACAACAAACCCAAAATAATTGTCTTGGATGATGACCCTACAGGTTCTCAAACAGTCCACAGCTGCTTGCTGCTAATGCGTTGGGATGTGGACACCTTACGCAGTGGGTTACAGGATGATTCGCCAATTTTCTTTATACTGACTAACACTAGATCACTAACGCCAGAGTCAGCCACATCTGTAACTACAGAAGTTTGCCAAAACCTGAAAGTCGCCTTGGATGCGGAAGGGATTGACGATTTTTTGATTGTCAGCCGTTCTGATTCTACCCTGCGTGGACATTATCCCATTGAAACCGATGCGATCGCTCAAGAACTCGGCCCCTTTGATGCTCATTTTCTCGTACCAGCATTTTTTGACGGCGGACGCATCACCCGCGATAGTGTACATTACTTGATTATTGACGGTGTACCTACCCCAGTCCATGAAACTGAATTTGCCCGTGATTCAGTCTTCAGCTACCATCACAGTTACTTACCCAAGTATGTCGAAGAAAAGACTCAAGGAGAAATTAGTGCCGAAACTGTAGAAAGATTTCTCCTGGCTGATATTCGCGCTGGGAGTTTGTCACGTTTGCTACAACTTAGTGGTAATCAGTGCGCTGTCGTCGATGGTGAAACTCAAGCTGATCTCAACCGTTTTGCAGTAGACATATTAGCAGCAGCAAGTCAAGGGAAACGCTTTCTGTTTCGCAGTGCAGCCAGTATTTTAACGGCTTTAGCCGCTTTACCACCCCAACCCATTGCCCCCAAAAACATGGCGCAATACGTGCGGCAAGGCAAACCAGGTGCGGTGATTGTTGGTTCCCATGTGAAAAAGACTACGCAGCAATTAGAGGCGTTGTTGCAAGTAGAAGGAACTGTAGGAATCGAAGTTAATGTATCACGATTACTTGATGATGCAAATCAATCTACGGCACTGCTAAATGAAATTCAGGAAAGTACACGAGTCGTACACGAGGCTGGTAAAACACCAGTGGTTTATACCAGCCGTCAAGAACTGAATTTTAAGGATATTAAGACACGATTGGAGTTTGGGGCAGAAGTTTCAAATTTATTGATGGGTATTGTCCACGGTTTACCATCTGATATAGGATTCTTAATCAGCAAGGGTGGTATTACCTCAAACGATGTCTTGAGTACTGGACTAGCTTTAACTTCAGCCCGCTTACTTGGTCAAATTTTAGCTGGTTGTTCAATGGTCTTAACGCCATCTGATCATCCCCAGTTTCCTGATTTACCTGTGGTGCTGTTTCCCGGTAACGTCGGCGATGCTGATGCTTTGGAGACAATTTATCGGAGGTTGACTAAAACAGTCTAAAGTTTTGAGTCAAGATGTTGAGAATTCGGAATTACTCAGCACTTTCTTGTCTATTAGATGTTGTTGCATTTCGCAACTGGTCTAATATTAGTAATTATTCAGAGTGTCCCTTGTCTTTTGGCTAGTACTGCATGACTTCTGATTCTGCGATCCCCAATCTCAAGTCAAATTCTGCACTTCCTAATGCAGAACCAAACTCTGTCCTTTCTGAGATAGAGGTAAATCCTACTATTTCTGATTTAGAGTCAGATTCTATCCTTCCTGATGCTGAATTAAATTCTGTCCTTGTTTATTTAAAATCAAATACTGTCCTTGCAGATGTAGAGTCAAATACTGCTAATCCAGATGTAGAGTCAAATACTGATACCACATCAGATTTTATCCTTACTGATTTAAATCCTGATGAGTCAGCCATATCAGTGCGTCGCATCAATGACAATACTCAAGTCCAATTAAAAAGTCAGGAGGGACGACTCTTATTAATTTTGCCTCCAGAATCTCAAATATCTGCCTCAGAACTAAGTTGGTCTGAGATTTGGCAACAAATAAAACAGCGTTTGAATGCTGGCGATCGCTTCCGTATTTCCAATACTCCTGTGCATCTAATGGCACAAGATCGCTTGGTAGATGCCAGACAGCTACAAGAACTTGCCGAGGCTTTAAGTGAAGTCCAACTTCGGCTCATATCTGTCTCTACAAGTCGTCGGCAAACTGCGATCGCTGCCGTGACATCTGGGTATTCTGTAGAACAATTACAGCCCGTAAGTTCCCTGATCTCAGAGTCAAAAGCTACAGTCATACCCCATGCAGATCCCCTCTATTTAGAAATGACAGTTCGCTCTGGAGCAGAAATTCGTCATCCGGGTACAGTAATTCTCTTGGGAGATTTAAATCCAGGTGGTATTGTAAGTGCAGATGGAGATATTATCATCTGGGGTCGTCTACGTGGAATCGCTCATGCTGGGGCCGGAGGTAATGTTTCGTGTCTGATTATGGCCTTGCAAATGGAACCAACCCAATTACGGATCGCCAATGCTGTAGCTAGGGCACCAGAAAAATTGCCGATGCAATTTTATCCAGAAGTAGCACATATTACGCCCCAAGGAATTCGCATTGCTAGAGCTAGTGATTTTTCCAGAAATCAATTCACTAAGATCAATCAAGAGCCATAAATATTTACTTAAAGGATGAAGTTTGAAGGATGAAATAAAAAAATACTCATGCCTCGCCCTAATTAGGCAAATCAGATATTTCTTCATACTTAATCCGATACTTCATACTTTATACTACAATTTACAGTTCTATAATTTCCTGAACCCTTATTGACCGCATTTCTATCATGACTCGCATTATTGTGATTACCTCCGGTAAAGGAGGAGTGGGTAAAACCACAGTTTCAGCAAATCTGGGCATGGCTTTAGCCAAAATGGGTCGTCAAGTTGCCTTGGTTGATGCGGATTTTGGTCTGAGAAATTTGGATTTGCTGCTAGGGCTGGAAAACCGCATCGTTTATACTGCGGTGGAAGTCTTGGCCAGAGAGTGCCGCTTAGAACAAGCCTTGGTGAAAGATAAGCGCCAACCCAATCTCGTACTCCTACCAGCAGCCCAAAATCGCTCCAAAGATGCAGTCACACCCGAACAAATGAAATTATTGGTGAATGCACTAGCACAAAAGTATCAATATGTGATTATTGATAGCCCCGCCGGCATTGAAAATGGGTTTAAAAATGCGATCGGGCCGGCCAAAGAAGCGCTAATTGTCAGCACCCCAGAAATTTCCTCTGTTCGTGATGCTGACCGAGTAGTGGGGTTACTAGAAGCACAAGGCATCAAGCGGGTTCATTTAATAATTAACCGCATTAGACCCGCAATGGTGAAAGCAAATGATATGATGTCAGTGCAAGATGTTCAGGAACTTCTCGCCATTCCCTTGATTGGGGTAATCCCTGACGACGAGCGTGTTATTGTATCTACCAATCGCGGCGAACCCTTAGTTTTAGCGGAAAATCCCTCTTTAGCTGCCACAGCCTTTGAGAACATTGCTCGGAGATTAGAAGGGGAAAGTGTCGAATTTCTGGAGATCGACTCGTCCCAAGACAGCATCTTCGCCCGTCTACGAAGGTTGTTGTGGACAAAGATTGTTTAACTTATTTTACCAGTCTCCGCCCCAGACCTATTCGTAATGATTGAACTTCTAGAAAAACTTTTTTCTCGCGGTACTGATAGCAGTCGAACTCAAGTCAAACGTCGTCTGCAATTGGTGATTGCTCACGATCGCGCTGATGTAGATCCTCAAACATTGGAAAAAATGCGGCAGGAAATCTTAGATGTAGTCTGTCGCTATGTCGAAATTGACACAGAGGGCTTGGAGTTCTCTTTAGAAAGCAACCAAAGAACCACAGCTTTAATTGCCAATTTACCCATCCGCCGGGTGAAAGGCACTATACCTGAGTGGGAAAGGGGTGATAAATAAGTCTTGATTAGTTTTAATCTTAGAGGACATTTTAAATGTCGAAACGAGTCAAATACGGCTGGTTATAAAGCTATATGTATTGCTGGATATAGAGATATGGGATAATTAATATTAAGGGTAACTCGTTGATCATTTTCCACCCAAAATTTTAAGTCTTTAGGACTTACGCATTGACAAAAAATACCAAATATGGAGATGGTTGAAAGCCACATCTTTCGTAAGGGTTTAGCATTGCTAAACCCCTACAGCGTGGTCTATTTACGATCATAAGGATAATTAATAAAAGCCTGAAACGACCTATTTTCGTTAATCCACATCACTTCGACAAAGCTCAGT
>JBBSCU010000081.1:0-19424 GCA_038249935.1 Chroococcales cyanobacterium | reverse complement strand
GTCATTGGTCATTGGTCATTGGTCATTGGTCATTGGTCATTGGTCATTGGTCATTGGTCATTAGTCATTAGTCATTAGTCATTAACAAAGGACAAAGGATAGATGACTAATGACAAATAGTTTTTTAAAAGACGTGCAAATTCACAAAAAGGGTGAATATAAATGTCAGTTGTGCTGCTAAAGCAAATAAGTAAAAGATAGTTTTGGGTTTAAAAATCGATAACATCAAACCAACACTTTTGATGTCAATCATTGGCCCAAACACTAGAAATGCCAACAATGAACCGCTGCTAAAGGTTGAGGCAAAAGATAGGGCAAAGAAAGAATCGACTGTAGAACAAATTGACACCACTACTGCTAATATCAGCATGACTACAATTGAGGTAATGGGGCCAGCACCCAAACTGAGAATTAATTCACGGGGAGCTAGCACTTGAATAGCAGCAGCGATCGCACTTCCTATAATCATGACTCCGCCCAATTCTCGCAATTCTTGGATGCTATTATCCACAACTAGGCGCAGTTTATCTGCAAGGGGTTTATCGGAAGTAGAGATTAAGGTAGGCGGTACTAAATTTGCATCTATCCGCAGAGGTATACCTGCTCTTCCTCCTAAGATATAAGTTCCCGATAGCAACATATTCGGTACTGTTGCTTCCTGTTGTACTTGGTAACGATTACCACGGCGTTTGGTTTGTGGCGGCGCGGGTGGATTAAACTTCATATAACGAGCGATCGCAGGTTGGACTATAGGATTTAAGTCCTTTTGAAAACTGAAAACATAGCCGAGAATTGTGGCGATCGCTAAAGAAAATACAACTCGTAATACTACTATTTCTGGCTGATCTCGAAATGCTGTCCAAGTTGACCAAATTACAATCGGGTTAATTGTTGGTGCTGCTAGCAAAAAACTAATTGCGACTGGTGTGGGTACTCCCTGAATTAGGAACCGCCGCGCTACCGGTACATTCCCGCACTCACACACCGGAAATAAAAAGCCGATCATGCTGCCAACTAAAGCACCCAGCAGCGGATTTTTGGGCATTTTTTCGACTAATTTGCGCTCATCAACAAAAAACAGCAGCAAACTGGAGAATAAGACCCCAAGAAGTAAAAAAGGCATCGCCTCGACTAGCAGACTTAGAAATATAGTAAAACCATTGTTCAGTTGATTCATGGGCGTCGCAGTCAAAAGCGGTTTTGAGTTTTAGGGTTCTGCTTAGTCATTCATTCTATCGAAATGGGGATCAAAAGCAATTCGAGAAAATTAAACATTATTTAAGTAGCAAGTTGTTCTACGTTTCAAATGGCGCTGAAGCGCTGCAAAGCTTTTATTCAGCCGACATAGGGATTTTTACCTGAGTGCATTTACTGACGATTATTTCTAAGATTGTCTGAGTTCAAAAATTGTTCCAATTCTAGAGGGCAAGTAGCTGCATAGATGATTTTGAATTACCTATGTTTATACTTACAGTAATTTGCTGGATAAGATATTAGCTTGGCTATATTTTCATCAAGGATTCACAGTTCTTCAAGATTTGGGGTAGGCGTAGCCCGTCGTAGACATCGCTCTTGGTTACTATCATCATAGATTCTGGCTAGTTTTGCTGAAATCTAATCTGAGCTTTGGTTGATTTTGGACTACAAAAACTCTAAAAATGCAAGACCAAAGTTTAGCAGATACGGTAAACACTAATAAATCCTCTGTCTAAACATCGCTATCAGGCTACAAAGATGAAATAGCCCTGCCAACGTGTTGCTTCTACTATGCAAACCCGGACGCGCACTGCAAAGCCGAACCTGTAAACTTTCCCCAGGTAAAAGAGGGGTAATATTGATGAATTATATTGACAGTGGGGTTACTTTCCGTGCTTTACCAAGGATTGCCAACCATTGTAAATCCAGCCCAATAATAAGGATGCATAAGTGATTCATCAACGCTGTCAGCAGATAAAGGCAAATTCCCAACTACTCCCAAACCTTGCACTTGACCATCCTTTACGAAAATCTGCCCTTTAACCATAGCTACTTGAGCCTGTCTGAGGGCTTCCGCCTTAATCGGAGCTGTTTTCAAATTTTCATAAAATTTTGTCATCAAGGCTGCTGTACCAGCATCGTTGACCGACCAAAGACTGGCAACACTAGTTTTCACCCCTGCCAGCACTGCTAAACCCGCAAACCCAAGCTCGGATTCTTCATCGCCCAAGGCTGTTCTACAAGCACTCAGTACCATCATCTCGACTTGGGGTTCATTCAAGCGCAACTGTCGTAACTGGTTCAAGCGTAACTTGTCCTCCCACAACTGAATATAAGAGTTGCTCAAAGCGCCAGTAGTAAAATCAGCATGGGTTGCCATGTGAATAATGCCAAAAGGTTGTTGGCGACGAACAGTTTTGAGATTTTCTAAGGTGGCTTCCTTGTCCAATAATAATTTGCCTTGCCAAAGTTTAGACACCAGTGTTGATAACTCAAGGGGGACTCCTGGTAAAGGATCTTGTCCCTGAGTACTCTGAGAAACCCCTAGCGCTAAAATTTGAGATTTTCTAATGTCTTTATAAAGGGTGTTAGTCAAACTAAGACTGGGCATCAAGCCAATACTATATTTTTCTACCAGAAACCCCTTGCCATCATGAAGTGCTGCCATTGGGGTTGAACGTAACCCGATGTCGGGTAGAAAGACTAGATTATTAATTCCTCTCGCCTGTAAATCTGCCTCTAGTGGTGCAATAATCCAGCGATAAAGTTGTTGAGATGAACGCAAATAACCAGTGCGGCGACGGTTTTGGGGACTAACGATTTGGTCACGAAATTCTTGAGCTACTTGTAGAACTTTCGCTCTCGTCGCTTCTGGAATGCGCTTACGGATGGGATCACCTTTTCCGGTTACTACAACTAATTCCAGTTGGTCACTAACTTGCTCTGCTACGGTATTCAACAACTGTTTAGTAAGTTTTGTTCCCCCGGAATTTGCCGGTGATTGAATTTCTACAGGAACAAAACTGGTATAGATAAATGCAGGTTTAGCACCAGTGGCTTCTTCAATTTTGCGAGCAATATCTTTGGCATCATCCAGTGTTTTGATTTTAGGGACGGGGATGCCTAAATGGTCTGCAAAACTATCTGTGAAACCACCTTCAGGAGTGGCATCAGAATTAATAACGGGGTTATCAATCTTAATATTAGGATTATTGGGGCCAGGGTTAATCGGTTTATCTGGACTGCACTGGAATGTGCAGGGAGGAACATTAGGCACATTTACGTTAATTGCTACCTGTACGATCGCTGAGGATGAAACAACATCGCTAGCTCTAACTCTAAATGCATTGATTAGTCCTGTGCCATCAGTTGGTGGTGTGTAATTTAGTGTCTCACCTATAACTAATGTGTCTCCCGCAGCTAAAACGGTATTGCCTCGTCTCACGGTTCCTGCTTGGATGGCATCAATTACAACAGTAGTGTTATCTAGATTGACATCATTAGTGTTGGCAGTAAATGTGAATGTTAAGGTTTGATTAGGTTGATTATTAGACGATAGGAGCGTGTTTGTCGTCAGTGTCGGCGGGGTGTTGACGGAAGTAATAATGATGTCGGCTGGAGTTCCGCCAGCATTTCCACCAGTAGGTAAAACTGGAAAGCTATTTGAAGCGATGATTGAATTGTCGCCTGTATTAATTGACCCTGCTGTGCCATTAAGACTTGCATTACCAACGATAAATGGTACATTATCTGGTCCACCATCATGTTGAATTCCGACAGTACCTCCCGCAAGCGGTTGAGCGATCGCACCTGCTAGACCAGTGAAAAATCCACCAGTTGCGATCGTTACACCAGTGTCATTAATTGTCCCTGTTCCTTGAATTAGTCCATTGGTTAGTACCTGCACATTGCCACCTTGAACAGTGTTCCCATCACCAAAGTCTGTTGTGGCCTGTGTGTTGATGGTGGTAAAGCGAATTGCGCTGCCATTGGGATTGGTAGTTTGTAAAGTCACGTTGCCACCTGTAGCGCTTGCAGTACCATCTACTCCGGTGGCAGATGCTGAGGCATTAATAGCTCCATTAACGGTGATATCATTTGTGGCAGTTAAGGTGACTGCACCAGCTGTGCCGGCAAAATTGCCACCTCCGGTTTTGACTACAGACGAGTTAATCGCTCCTGTGGTAATGCTGCCGCCTGTGGTTGTTGCTACTATATTGCCAGCCGTACCTGAGTTATTAGCACCATTTGAAGAAGAATTAATTGTACCTGTGAAGATATCGCCTACGGCATTTAAAGTCACCGTTCCAGCCGTATCATCATTAACTGCGCTACTATCGAGGTTATTTAGAGCAATTCCACCACTGGTGCTTTGAACTGTAATATTACCCGCCGAGTAGCCCTGACCACTGGCGATAATGTTACCCGCACTGATGTCGCCACTCGCGGACAAAGTTATGTTACCGCTATTAATGCCAGAAAAATTAGTACTTGTATCTAAATTTCCTAACGATAAGCTGGCTCCCGAAATGCTGATTGCTCCGCCGTTTGTGGCGATTGTGTTGGCGGGATTAACAAAGATTACCGAACCACTTTGTGAAGTCAGGTTAAAACTACCGCCATTGCCCAAGTTTAATGTAGCAAGACCAACGGTAGTCACTAGAGGCGTAGCTCCTATGATGTCATTGATGGTAATGTTACCTGTGGCTTGTAAGTTGATATTTGCGTTTCCTCCCAAAGCTGCGATCGCACCCCAAGAAACGGTATTAGCCCCATTATCTGGTAGTGCAAACGGAATATTGCCGGCTGTCCCATCAAAAGTCCCCCCTGCTGCGGCATCTATAATAGTCAATGTGCTGGGGTCTAGTAATAAAGTGCCAAAGTTGCCATTCGGGGCTGAAGCATCTACTAAACCTCTGAAGGTCAAGAAATTTTTGCCTGATACTTCTACAAAGCCACCATTACCGGCATTTGCTCCTCCACGAGCCGAAATATTACCAAAATATTGGGTTGTATCGTTACCCCAAACAATTACCCGCCCACCGTCTCCATTCAAATTGCTATCGGCTGCAATGACGGAGTTGGAATTGATATAAGTCTGATCTGCATTGGGTAAAGTCCCCTTACCTTGATAATCACCGCCAATTAACACAGTGCCGCCGCCATTGCTTCCAGAGGCGTTAATATTGGCATCAATTACCCCGACTCGTTTACCCAAAGCAATCACTGTACCGCCCGTTTGACTCGATACATCCACGTTGCCAGAAACAATGGTTGTACCTGGAGTTGTGGGAATCGTGACGTTGGAGCTTGTCAGTTGCACACTTCCATCAGCATTAGCGGTTAAGCCAGTGTTACCCACCGTGAGCAATTCGGGTATTGATGCAATGGGGATTGTCCAGTTATTGGGTTGGTTGCTACTAGAGGCGAGGGGCTGAATTTCTAGACTTAAAAGATTTCCTGGCTGACTGAGACGCACCCAGTTTTGCCCCGGTACGGATGCGATCGCAATTTGTCCCCCCGGTGCTGTTAGTTGCCCAGTGTTGACCACAGTACCGCCCAATAAATTCAAATTCTGCCCAGCACCTACTGCCAAATTTCCAGCGTTCAGAATTGCTCCTGGCTGATTGGTACTAAAAGCAAATCCGTTGGGGTTTCCGACTAAAGCAGTGTAGTCATTAACACCGATGGCGTTGAACCAACTGCTGCCAAAACCAATGCCGTTGGCTGTTGTCGCCGTAAAAGCACTAGGCACATTTAAACTGGCGTTTGATCCAAAAATAAATCCGGCTGGATTCATCAAAAAGAGGTTAGCGCTACCACCCGTAACCTGAATTAAGCCATTGATAATAGAAGCATTCCCGCCTGTGACTCTACCAAGGATATTTTGTAGTGCAGGACTGGCTTGAAAGTTGGCAATTTGTTCTGGTGAAATCCCAAACTGTTGAAAGCTGTGGAAGAGATTAACACCATCAACAGAAGTTGTACCGCCACCGATATTAATTTGATTCCCGTTGGGTGTAACAATTGTGTTTGTCCCATCGACGGCAGGAACTATTTGCTGTGCTTCGGCTAATCTGGGACTGATGGCACTCATCAGCGGAGCGATAAGTAGCACTGAAGCGGCGATGCTGGATAGTAAAGGTTTTTGACGACGCAATATGAAGCGACTTGTGGACAAGTCTACATCGATTTGCAACTTGTCTGCTAATCCGCGTCGCCTCAGTGCTTGAGCGATCGCTTGCTTAGACCAAAGAATTTGTTCTGTTCTTCTGGTAATCGAGAGGCTTTGAGAATGATTCCGGTAGAGGTAGAGCGGCTCTTGAACCCGGCGCACCTGGGCTACTTCTGAAAGTCTTAAACACAAATCGTAATCGTAAGCAATACCACTAAAAGATGCGTTGACACCTCCCACTTGTTCGTAAACTGAACGGCGCATGAGGCGGAAGTGGAAAGTCATGAAGTCCACTAACAGACGTTCTGGGGAGTAGGGAATGTGACAGCGATGACCGTAGTTGATAACTTTGCCGGATTCATCAATATTTAAGTAGTCGGTGTAAACAAATCCCGTTTCTGGGTGGGAGTTGAGGACTTTCGCGGTTTCGGCGAGGGCAGTAGGGGCTAGGATATCATCACTGTCTACAAAACCAATGTAAGTACCGCTAGTTTGGCTGATTGATGCCTTACAGGCCTCAGCAACTCCCTGATGGTGTGCTTCTATTACCCGCACTCGCCTATCTTGACAAGCATATTCTTGGGCGATCGCCACTGAGCCATCTGTAGAGCCATCATCCCAAATTAGTAGCTCAAAGTCTTGCCATGTCTGCGCTAAAACACTGGCGATCGCTTCTCCAATGTAAAGCTCCCGGTTGTAATTGACGATGACTATGGAGATCAGTGGTGACATCGAAGTATTCCCAAGTTTTCTACCTATTACCACAATATAATGCTCGGAACTATCACTTAGAATAAATTGTTGTTAATTAACACAATGTGCAACTTATTCTTAAAAATTGTTATCTCGTTCTCTCGTTCCCATGCTCTGCATAGGAATGGCTGATTAGAGGCTCTGCCTCTAGTGATACATTGAGTCAAAGCCTCAATGAATGCATTCCCATACAGTGTATGGGAACGAGCAAAGGCCGCGAATTAAAGTAGAAATACCGGGAAATTTTTGAGACTTGAAACCAGACTAACCACCAAGTCGAGCAATAATCCAAGTAGCCCAAGCCAGGGTTTGAGGAGAATAGGGACAGGTAAAAGCGTAGCAGAACCAGGTAAGGTTAATTTGTACCTCATTCTTATTAGGAAACGCTGTATCATTGTTTCAATCAATATTATTTATTGATTTCGCGTTTTTCAAAAGCTGTAGTCAACAAACGGATCAGTTTCATGGACAAACGGATCAGTTTCATGGATAAACGGATCAGTTTCATGGATAAACGGATCAGTTTCATGGATAAACGGATCAGTTTCATGGATAAACGGATCAGTTTCATGGATACACTGATCAGTTTCATCAACAAAAGCATTTTGACTTAGAGGATGTTTGAAAAGTGGTTGGCTGTGATTTTAAGCAGTGGCTTCAGCTTTACCTGTTTTCTGTGCGACCTGAGTCAACCAAGTCTCAGACAGATAAGATTTTAGTTCCTGATCTTGCAAATCTGCTAAAGATACCCAAATCACAATCAACTGGTCAATCTCACGAGATACCCAGTCAGCAATCTGCTGTAACAGTGTTGTGTTTCCTGCTCCTGGTTCGCCAATAATTGCAATTCGCTTACCTTGACTTTATAGTATTACGCAAAACCTGGGCGATTATTAATGATACAACTCAGTCTTTTAACCCGCACAGGCAGGTTTTGCCTGTGTAGCCGTGACTGCTAATCGCCAAGGCACTATAAGTTAAAACAAATGGTGCGTTAGCCTTTGGCGTAACGCACTCTACGAAAATATCTGCAACCTAATTATACTTTTAGTTACAAATCTTCTGAAATCTGAGTGTCAAAAATATGATATTCAGATATACATAGCTTACTCAAAAACCAAAATCAGCCAAGTCGTAAGATAAGGCACCCCACTGAGGAGAAATGAGAAAAGAAACTGGTGTGAAACCAAAAGCAATGACTCATCAAAGAATTGTCTATTTCTCTCATCAGTTAGACATCTGGCAAAGTCTAGCAACTATTAAATGGAATAGGCACTGTTTCAACTGTGGCTTGCTAATTCTACCTGCGGTCTGGATTTTAACAGCAAATGAACTTAGAGCTACAGCTAATATCTTTACTTCTGACTCGGCTCAAAATAGCAATCACCCACAGTTACAAATAGTACAAACACCGCAACCCTCCCCGGTAACTGAACCCAATCAGCCAGAACCGAACCCCCAATCATCTCCACCAAACCAAGAACGCATTCGGGTTCGCAAAATCCAAGTTGAAGGTAGCACAGTATTTAATGAAAATGACTTTAATCCAGTTGTAAAACCGTTTGAAGAACGTGACTTAACTTTAGAAGAAATTAGGCAAGCCGCAGATGCCATTACCCAGCTTTACTTGAATAAAGGTTATATAAATTCCAGAGCGATTCCAGAGGCTCAAAAACCTGGTAACGCCGATGGTGTTGTAGTAATTCGTGTGATCGAAGGGGGTTTAGCAGAGATTGAAATCCAAGGAACGCGGAAATTAAACCAATCTTATATTCGTAGTCGCATCCAGCTAGGTGCCGGTATCCCTCTGAATACTGCTAAACTCGAAGACCAACTAAGGTTACTGCGGCTAGATCCCCTATTTAAAAATGTAGAAGCACGTCTGCGTCCAACGGGTAAGATTGGTCAAAGTATTCTTGTTGTGAGAGTTGAAGAGGCAAACCCTTTAACTGGTAGCTTGGGTGTAGATAATTATTCGCCTCCTAGCATTGGTGCTGAAAGATTGGGTATTGAACTGCGCGATCGCAATTTAACCGGCATGGGAGATGAGTTAGCTGGCTCCTATTATCACACGCTCTCTGGTGGTTCTGATGCCTTTGATTTTAGCTATCAAGTTCCAGTTAACGCCATGAATGGCAAAGTGCAGATTAGAGCCGCATTTAATCGCAACGAAATTACTGAGCCACCATTTGATGCCTTTGGCATTCGCGCCAACCAGGATCTTTATGAAATAAATTATCGACAACCGTTAATGCGATCGCCAAGAGAAGAATTTGCCCTATCATTAGGATTTACCTATCAAGATGGTCAAACCTTCCTGTTCGATAATCTTGCAACCCCTTTTGGTATTGGGCCTGATGCCAATGGCGTTAGTCGTACCAGTGTAATTAAATTTGGTCAAGACTATATTAGGCGGGAACCTCAAGGAGCTTGGTTTTTGCGATCGCAGTTTAGTTTTGGCATTGACATCTTGGATGCAACCATCAACAATGATCCCACACCTGATGGTCGCTTTTTCAGTTGGCTAGGTCAACTACAGCGTGTACAGCAACTCAATAACGATAACTTGTTGCTCATCCAAGCAGACTTACAACTAACACCAGATAGCCTCTTACCTTCACAGCAATTCGTCATAGGCGGCGGACAATCTGTACGGGGATATCGCCAAAATATCCGTTCTGGGGATAATGGATTTCGAGTAGCCATTGAAGATCGGTTTACTGTCCAACGCGATGAATCTGGAGCATCCACAATTCAACTCGCGCCATTTCTTGATATGGGAGCAATTTGGAATAAGTCTGATAATCCCAATAACTTACCCAATCAAACTTTTTTAGTAGGTGCAGGTTTAGGATTATTATGGAATCAGGCTTTGGGAATTGATAAGCTGAATTTGCGCCTCGATTATGGAATTCCATTTATCGATCTAAGCGATCGCGGTAATAACGCGCAGGATGATGGTTTTTACTTTAGCCTTCGTTATCAACCTTAGTATCGTAAGCATTTTATAGTTGCTGGCATCCTGTATAAGGATGAATTCATAATCTATCTTGAAAGATATTTTTAAAATTAACCACAGCAAATATTATGGTATAACGGGTTGCTGGCGATCGCTTTCTCTTAAAAGCTATCAAGATAAATACAACTTTAGTTTATAGTTATTATTGATTAGCAAAATCACGCAAGAGCAACCTTGTAATCAAACAAGCTTAATAAAGTGAGGTTTTTATGATCAATAATCTAGTTCCTGAGCGCAAAACATCCGAAGAAGAACGTTTTGAAAATGACTATTATTCCTACTTTGAATCGCCTGAAAATGTCACACGATATACACCAACATCTGGTTTTCTAGATAATGTTTTTGAGAAAAAGTCATTTTCTTTATTGGATTTAGGGTGCGGTAATGCGGCTTTATGCAAATATCTCCCGGCTCGATGTGACTATCTTGGAGTTGATCACAGTGAATTGGCTATTGAAGAATGTTTAAAACTCTACTCAAATAGAAAGTTTGTTGCCCAAGATTTATCGCTTTTCTTGTCAGAAGTTGCTAGGGAAAATAAGAAATTTGATGCCGTCGTGCTAGCCGGTTTGTTATTTCACAGCATTAACAAAGAAACTCAAGAACAAAAAGACGATCAAGAAATTATTCAATTTTGCGTGGATAAAATACTTAGCGACAAAGGATATCTGGTGATCATTGTACCTTTTTGTTATGGCGACCATCCATCTCACAGTCTATTTGTTCGAGCTGAGTGGCTGCAAAAGTCAGTAGAAAAAATGCTAGAAATCGCCAAAGCAAAAATTGTTCATGAGAATATATCCTTACAAGTCGGTTTAGATAAAATAGTTCGACAGCAGAAGGTAATTCCTGATTGGTTTGTTGCTGATAGCAATGCTGATTATCCTAGTATATTTGTTGGAACATATATGGCAAGTTGGACATTCATAGCCTCCCCTCAAGGGATTTGACGCTCGTTTGATACCAACAAGAGGACTTTTAAAACATCCTCTAAAGCTTAAACTTGTTCAATGAACATTTGCACATTTGCCAAATAAAACCAATGTCTGAACAAAAGCCGGTAAATCCTTGGAACTACAAACCTTGGTGGTGTCAACCCTGGTCTATACTTCTCACAGGTATGACGCTGATTGGTGGTAGCTGGTTACTATTTAAAACTATCTGGCTAACAGTTCTCGTCTCCATCCCTATAGCAACGTGGATGGGATTTTTTGTGTTACTCTGGCCGCAACTAATTACTCGCAGTGATATTTTGGAATCATATAAAGAGTAATTCGTAATTATGAATTTCCCTGCCTCCGCAGGTTATAAAACTCTTAATTTTTTATTACTTCGCTGAGGTAGACTAAGTTTTGTGTAGTAGCGAATTCTATTCGTAAAAGACTGTATCAACTGTTATTGCTGTTTTTTTACTGAAGAACAATAATTTTTAATAAGTTTTGATAATTTTTCCTTGCAGAGATCACTGACACCTACTAGATATCTAAACCAAACCTGGATTTAGAGAATGACAAGAATGTAAAATGTTAGTTTATTAGTTACCTGTCTTTGTAAAAAAAATCAGGGTGTCTAATGTCAGAAGAATTCAGTTGCCAAATCTCACCGCCATTTTTGTCTGAGGGTAGCGATCGCGATCTCGGTTTAGATTCAACCCTCCAAGAACTACCAATGTACAACTTCCCGGTGGAAATCAACTGCACTGGTATGGAAGTGGCTAATTTTTTGGAAAAACATCCCCTGCTACCGGGAGTAATTTTGGTAGAACAGGAAAAATTCATTGGGATGATTTCGCGGCGGCGACTGCTGGAATTTTTGATTCGCCCCTATGGACAAGAGTTATTTGTTCAGCAACCATTAGCTGTTCTCTACAGCTATGCACGGATACCGATGTTGCTGCTTGCTGATACAACATCGATTTTAATTGCGATGCAACTTAGCTTAAAGCGATCGCCAGAATTATTATCAGAACCAATTGTAGTGCAAACGGTATCTGGCGCTCATAGATTGTTAGATGTACAAGAGTTGAATATTATCTCTTGGCAAATTCGGGGAATTGAAAATCTGGTGCGCTATGAACGCAGCCAAGCCCGAATGATTCAAAATGATAAAATGGCAAATCTGGGACGTTTGGTAGACGGGATAGCGCACGAAATTTTAGACCCAGTGAGTTTTATTTGGGGTAACATAATTTATGTTTCAAATTACAGCCAAGATTTACTCAAGCTGATAGCGGCTTACGACAAAGAGTTACCATCAGCTTCCCAGGCAATTAATCAGATTAAAGAAGAGATTGAATTTGATTTTTTAGAACAAGATTTGGTGCGATCGCTTACTAGCATCCGCACCGGAGCCGAAAGATTAAAAAAACTTGTTACCAGCTTACAAAACTTCTGTCATATCGATGAGATTTATCCCAAACCAGTAGATTTACACGGTTGTATAGATAGTATTATTCTATTAATTAATAGCCGTCTTCAAGGAGAAATTGAAATTGTCAAATACTATGGACAATTACCCCCAGTGTATTGTTTTATGGGGCAATTAAACCAAGTTTTGATGAATATTCTCAGCGAAGCTGTGGATACTTTACTCAATGAAGCAGTGCGACAACAGTTACATCTAGAAGATGCAAAGATTGTTCAAAAACCCCGAATTGAGATTACTACAGAAGTAATTTCACAAGAAGCAAACAACCCAGATGCACCAGATTCTCGTTGGGTTTTAATTCGCATTGCCGATAATAGCCCTGGAATATCTGAGGAATTGCAACAGCAAATTATGGAGTCTTTTGCTCTAGAAACAAAGACTGGTAAAGAAACTAGTTTGGCTGTAAGTTATCGAATTATCACAGCCAGACATGGCGGTAAATTTAATTTACGTTCACAATTAGGTTTAGGCACTGAATTTGAAATATTGTTGCCTTTAGTTTGATTAAACTCTACTTACTGGCTTATCTAATTGTAGTTTAGCGACATCCAGCAGAGTTTTGATTTTGCCAGAAAAGTTTGATAATTTTGCTCTAAAGTCAGAATTAAAATACATTAGTGCTGTTTTTTATATTTGCTTAATTTGAGAAGTATCACCCCACTTTCTGAAATTTTTCGCCCTACAAAGGTTAACAATTTTTTAAGAGTTATATTTGAGTATGGCTTGTAATTCTTTACTTAAAATGTATTTTGTAACAAGCTTTCGCCACGTTGGTAAATTTCGCGTGCATGGTCAGTCCAAGCGCCTTGTCCCCAATAACGAAAACAACTGGTTTGCAGCAAAAGGTTATGTAGGAGAGCGTTACGATAATGAGATTGTCTGGTAATAAGTTCTGCTGAGTCAATTTGTAGTAATGGCTCAACCTTTTGATGGAATAAACTACTTAATTGATACATGGGAGAAATCACATTTTCGTATCCTTTTACCCAACTAATATGATTTGTCCACGAAGCTCCATCCATGTGAAAATTAGAGTTTATTTGCTTTAATTCTTGAATAGCATTCTCTATAGCTTCAGGGTTACAATTTTCTGCTGAAACTCGCTCCCAAATCTGATGTTGTCCCACTGGTTGGCAAGTTGGATAGTCTTCCGGTTTGCATCCAGCAGCTTCTATTAATTCTAAATATTCTGTACCACACATCCCGACAACACCTGATTTTCCTCCTCCATTATTGACCATATCCCACCAAGCTTGTTTGAAAGCACTAGGAAATTCATTCATCATCACGCCGCCATTTTCACCATCTCCAATTTGGCTAACTATTGGTGGTATAAATACACTCCCAACTTGTTGTTTTGATAAGGTTTTGGCTTCATAGTAAGGCTGCATTTGTGCGACTAATTTAGTATCAGAACCTTGGGTTTTAATCAAGGCTGTAATGCTAATTGTTTCACCTTGGGAATTGCGAGCAATCAGACGATGTGGTAAATGTTTGTAGCTGAGAGATTGACCGTTAATTGTTTCTACAGAATGTTCTTGAACAAGTAACCAGCGATATCCACATTCTTTCAGCGCTTTCACAAATTCAAACAGAGCATCAGGGTGATTTGGTAGGTGCATTTCTGGAGGCGAAAATCCTTTGACTCGCGCTAGTGCTTCCCAGCCAAAAATTGCCGCAAAGTGATGTTGCCATGCGACAATATGCAATTTAATATCTGCTATGGGTGTGGAAGGAATAACTGCATGGCTCCACATTGTACCCAGCCACTCGACATAAGGTTGATAAGTTGGGTCGCAAGTGATCCGTTTAAGATTATCAAGAATATCACCGCGTCCCATTTGCCGCAGTCCCCACAAAAGATTACCTGAGTAATCCAACATCACACGCGGATTGCAACCTTGATTTACAAGTTCGGGGATCAAGTCTGCTATGCGGCTGTAACAATATGCAAAAGGGTTTGCGTTGTGGTTATCCCCTTCGTTTGGATGTTCAAACATATATTGCAGATTGCTGATCAGTGTACCATCATGTCCAGCAGGTATAGTTGGCTGGTGCATATGTAAGGCGATCGCAAATACTGCATTTACGTCTTCTAGGCGGATATTTGTTGTTGGTAAAAATACTGCTTTATCATGGTTAACTACAGAGATAACCTCTGTTTCCCAACCAGAAATATTTGGTAAACCATCAATGATTTCGGGCAAAGTGGGGAGAGTAGTAGGCAGTGAAAGCATTTCTGGTTGCTCCGAAACAAGGTATGTCTAATTATGCGATCGCACAGCAATTTCTGATCTGCAACTTTATTTATTGATCCAAATTGCGATCGCAAGGCTTAGGTCCCCGACTTCTTTAAGAAGTCGGGGATCTAGTTATTCACAAATGATCAGTTAGTGGAAAAGATTTTGATACTCCTGTCCATGTGGGATAGAAACTCTCAGAAGTATTACTTTATTGCCAGTAGCTAAAAAATCAGGGGTTGGTGGTTAAAGCGACTTGGCCTGACATTGATTTTTTCTGAAAAATAACAAATCGCCAACACGCTGAATTTTAGCCAAAAAGCTCAGTTTTTCTTCAGGCTGTTGTCTTCTTCGCGCTGGCGGAGTTGCTAATCGTAACATTAGATCTAGCAACCAAGGAGCAAGGCGTTGACACAACACAGCTAAATGACTTTGCCATCCGACTAAAATTTCTGGTGAATCATTTTGCATTCCGGTGACGAGTGCTTTAGCGACTTGCTGGGGAGTCATGGGGATCACCCAGCGAAATAATTTGAAGTCGCGCACCATGTCTGTGTCGGTGAGGGAAGGCAATAATGCAATCACTCGGATATTGTATTCAGCTAGTTCCCGGCGCAAAGCTTGGGTAAATCCCAAAATTGCAAACTTGGTGGCTGAGTAAGTCGCCATCGTTGGTGCAGCCACTTTCCCCATCAGACTCGATACATTGACAATTGTCCCTTGTCTTTGGCTGGCCATGCGTCGAGCTATCAAACTGGTGAGGTTGTACATCCCTAACAAGTTTACAGAGAGTTCTTCTTGAACTTGGGGCATTTTAGATTGTAAAAACGAGCTTTGGTATGCGACTCCCGCACAATTAACCAGCAGATGAATCTGTCCGTAATTGCGCCACAGTTGGGCAACAGCGATATTCACTTCAATTGTTTGCGTCAAATCTAATGGCACGATGGCAGTTTTTGTACCCATCGCCTCGATTTCGTTAGCTACCTCGACTAACTTTTTGCGATCGCGTGCTACCAATATCAGTCGCTGTATGCCTAGTTGTGCTAGTTCGAGGGCGATCGCTCGTCCAATACCACGGGAAGCCCCTGTAATTAGAGCTACTTTACCTTGAATCTCCATTGGTTTTATCCTCCAAAATCTAAGTCTTACCAAACTCTTTGTTATTGCCGACAAACACAATCAACAGTTACTCCCTTGTCGACACAAGGTAAGACAAATAATCAATCGCAATTGATATCAAACTGAAATTAAGCCTTTGGTAACGAGATATTTCTTAGTTAATCTGCAATCCCTCATAATTGTCTATACGAGGCAGAAATTTCTCGTTTTTAACCCGTCAAAGCCTAATATATTTGGCTGAATGCGTATAGCTCATAGATTTTATTTCTCCTATATCCGAGCTTCATCAGCATGGTTGTTATACACACGTTAGCAATTAAATCAAGGTATTGCAATATTCTTTAATAAGGATTTCTTAATACTTCTTAACGACAAGTATATATATACAAAAGATTTTATTAAATAAGTTTTCATGAATACCTCAGTACAAATATCTCTCTTTCTTGACAATTAGCTCCAATTTGGTGAAATTGTTATACCTAAGTGATGACTTAGATATAAAAAAGACATATAGAGTTTGAATTTATGGTTGTAATAGTTGGATTTTCTGATTAACTTGTAGATTAATATCAGTATATTTACTGTTATATTTAAAATGAATGTATCTGATTTTTGTTTTTTTAAAATAAGCTAAGAAAGCTAAATTATTGTCTTGAATATAAATTACAACGGCATATTTATCTGCCAAAACTTTAGTACAAATTGTAATCTGTTTGGGTTTAGCTTTGAGTTGCTTAAAGGAATGCTTGAGACTTGCCTGATCTATAGCAAACTTAAATCATTCGTTAACAATAAGATCCCCGACTTCTTAAACAAGCCAGGAATCTTAACCGTAAGCCAATATAGTTTATAGTTTAATATTCTACCTGAAACCACAGCCAGTACATTTACGTGATGCGTAATTGTTACACCTCCTTGGTATAACTAAGGAGAGGTAGGTGTAGGTTGAGGATTTGGTGGTTTTGTTGACTGAGGATTTGACACATTCCAAACTTGATTTAACTGAACTGCCGACAACGACTGTAAAATACTAAGATTAAGCGGCTCCTTACTGATGAATGTGGCGTAGGATGGCTGCAAATAGGAGCGATATTCAGGGCGGTTGAGGAGATGGGTTTCCAAAAAAGCTACACTCAGGGCTTTGAGATAGGAATAAACAGCAGCGCGGTCGGGGCCAAGCAAAGCAGGTGGCACAGGTAACACACTATTCTGAGGAGTAGATTCTGCGATCGCCGAAAAGTGGGTGGCGTTTTCGATTAGAGCTAGGTACTTATTGGAGTCAGAAAGCCAGGTAAAGGGGCGAATTTGCTCAAATACGGGCGGGGCGAAAATATCTTGACTACCCGCCACCAGCATTACAGGAACTTTTATTTGACTGACTCCTCCCTCACCCAAAATGGAGCTGTCAATAGGATTAATCGCAATGATCGCCTTGATGCGATCGTCTTTGAGTTCGTAATTCCTTGAGGGTAACTCAGTTGCTTGACACTGCAAAAAGAGCGACAAATTAAAAAAGGAATTCTTGGGATTACAGTCTTGCCTCAGTTGCTGAAAGTTAATCTTTGCTCCTGCTAAAGTCAAAACAGTGTAACCGCCAAAGGACTGACCGATCGCCCCAACTTGCTGAAAATTAAGTTTTCCTTGGAGGGTGGGATCAGATTTTTCCAAGCGTTCGAGTTCATTGAGTAAATATTTGATATCCAAAGGTCGGTTGATAAATTCTGCTGCATCCGGTGGCCCTGCCAAACCTGCAAAGTATAGCTGAATCCGTTCGGCATTACTACCAGGGTGTTCCAGAACAGCAACGGCAAAACCATAGGATGCTAGATGTTCAGCCAAGTAGACAAAGGTAGAACGATCTGAGGCCAGTCCATGAGAAATTACAATCAGGGGAAAGGGCGGAGTTTTGAGTTCTGAGTTTTGAGTTGCAGGTAGATAGATATCTACCGGTAAACGGCGATTGCGACGAATATCATTTAACTCTAGGCTGGTTTTCTGCCAGCGGAATTTTCCCGGCGATCGCAAATCTGGCTGTTGTGAGAAGTCAATTGTTGAATTGGCTGCTTGAGCGATCGCTTCCTTTTGAATAAAAGCAACAACTTCATCCTTTTTTTTAAGTAATTGCGACAAATCTTCGACTATCCTTAACCCCTCTGTGAAATTCACCCGGATAGTATTGCTAGGAAATTTACGCAGCAAATTCACAACCGTTAAACCCTCTTGATCAGCAGCAGCCAAAATCAAAGAGGCACGTATAGCATAAAAGCCGTTATTTCGAGCCTCAGTAAGGAGTAATTCTCCTAACCGTCGCACCACCTGCTCGCCTATAGGTGAGTAAGTAACCTGAGATATCAACGTAGGTGTGAGATTGAAGCGCTGCTGGAGCAGATCGCGCAGTTGAGCGAGTTGTTGGGGAGTAGCACGGCTGGCATAAAAAGAAAAGTCTTCATCAATTTTGCCTTCTTTAGCAAAAAGTTCCAGCGAGTTCACTGGTAAATAAAATTCGCCAAAGGGAGGATAAAAAAAGCTAATACGTTCAGCTCCCAATCCGGGAGTAGCACTCAAAAAAGTAGATAGCAAACCTAAACCCAGGTATCTCAAAAATTTTTTCATCAGAAAAACCTACTGTTTAACCCTGCTAAATTAGCACAACACATAGATAGCAAATTTTTTAGCCAAACAGCATCAGGAGCGCGGTAATTATATATAGATATAGATCAAAGTGCCTTATATGTCCTTCCCTTCTTGCCCCTCTTGTGTTGTCGTCCTCAATCAACAACAGGAGCAAAATCTCTCCCACCAAAATCAGTGCCAGGATGTGCCACTTAACCACAGCAAGAATCCGGTTAAAAATTGCACTTTAGTTGAAAATGGTCGGGTTGTCGTTAAACCCTTACAACCACCAATTAATAAGGCTTCCGAGTAACTATGTAGGTCTGTTGGCGCATCGTCTCTGAAAGAAGAAGCCTACACTGTTAGGACTTACGCACTGTACAAATTCATCATGTGGTCACTGACTTGTGCCGAGCGCAGTCGAGGTAGCTTTGTCGAAGTGATGTGCATTAACGAAAATAGGTTGTTTCAGGCTTTTATTAATTATCTTTTGATCATAATTAGACCATGCTGTAGGGGTTTAGCATGCTAAACCCCTACGAAAGATGTGGTTTTTACCTTTATGCATATTTGGTATTTATTGTCAATGCGTAAGTTCTAACTGTATTGCAACCTCCTGTCTCCTGCCTCCTTCAAGCATTCAACGCCTTTCATCTTCAGGCAAGACATCATGGAACTGGTTGTAGTCAATGTAGCGATGTCCATCTGGTGTGTGATTGATAATATCGACAAATCGATTGTTCCACAAAATCTCATTAGCACCATAGCTATGACGCGCATGGACAACCTGTGCAACCGTTTCATCAATGCCACTTAGAGAAATAATCAACATAGTATTTGTCTGGGTTAACGATTCTGATGTCATCCCATACAAAGGACTAAATTCATCAATAAAATGTTGGCGTAAGTCGTTTTAGGATACATTGCCCCATAGCCGATGGATGCTAGGGTTTGGACGCTAAAGAAAAAGACATCTAAAAAAGAGCCAGGTCGAGCGTTGGCAATACAATCTCCTCCTAGCCAGTAAGCTAGGGCAAAAAGAGCATTAATAGTTACATAGAAAACACAAATTAATATCAGAAAGGCAGTCCAAGGAATC
>JBBSCU010000080.1:0-19502 GCA_038249935.1 Chroococcales cyanobacterium | reverse complement strand
TTGCGGATAGCCCATGCTATTTCTAAAAGTTGAGTCCAGCGCTTTTGCATCTGTTTAGGGGTGCATTTGATCGCTTTAGCGATCGCTTGGTCGTTTTCTCGGGCAGTTTTTAACTGTAATATTTGCTGTTGCTGTTCTGTGAGTTGATTCACAAAGACTTCCCACTGCTGGGAAGATAAACCCAACTTTTGCTCTAAACCCGCACCTAACCATTGATGTACCAATTGCCAATGGTGTTGCTTGGCAAACTTTTCCACATGGTATTTAAACCGTTGTTGGAGATAATCACGCTGACGGCTAGTTAAACCGAGAATTTGGTCAATTTCTGGAGCTGAGAGGTCTTGAAGTTTCAAGCTAAGGTAGTTCATACAGTCAGATTGACCTTGAGACTCCAGGTATTTCATCAACTCAGTGATGACGCGATCGCGTTCTGACTCTTCTGATGGATCAAAATTAGTTTGGGCAACCATTTGCGATCGCAGTTGTTGCACCGCCGAGTTACGCTGGTAAGATTCTCCTTCTTCACCTTTAGCAGACTCCACCGCCATTTCAATATCTACGGTAGTCTCTTGCGGCTGACGACGAGCAAAACCTTGGGCTCGCAGGATAATCAATTGCTGATTTGCACCACCAGGTAAATTGATCCGGCGTTTGGCATACTGCTCCGTAAAGGACATATATTCAGCTAGTTGTAGCTGAGTACGGGGCGTATGATCATTAGGTAGTTCGTTTTCTCTGCGGAAAGCTTTGATAGCTTCGATATAAAATGCTTGTAAAAAATCTTCAATCAGGCTGTACCGAGCCTCAAAACCTAACTCCGAGCCGGACATAGTTATATGGCGATAAACCATAGCACCCAAATTGCTATGTAATTCCACCCGCCCTTGTTTTGAACCTAGTTGATAGTAACGTAAGCACTTTTGCATCCGATGCCTTCCCAGCGTCATCTGCCAGGACTTAATTTCCCCAGATGTTTGAATACGGGAGCTTTTATCGCAAATGCGTTCTACTTCTATGGCTATGCGCTTTGCTAAAGCTTCTACGCACTTGGGTGCTGCTTTGACTTGCCCTTGCATTTCCTCACACAGCAATGCAATCAGTGTATCGCTGCTGCTGTCTAAAAATTCTTCAGTCGAAACGTGGTTCTCAAAAATGTGTGTAGAGTTGGGTAGATTGACGACGTTAGCTTTCATGACTTTTCTAGGGAGTAGTATTGCACCGTAATTACAACGCAGACACAGCAATCAAGTCCGTCCTTGGCTGGATAATCTTTGGGCATTCATCCGTTAAGATTTGCCCCATGTAATGCTCATATCTAAAGCTCATATATAAAACTGTAGGAAATACGAAAGAGTTATAGTTATGGCAATGTGTCGGTTTTTTTCACAAGCCACTACATTGACGCTGACACACGAGTACCCGCCATTTTCTCAAGGTTGTCAAATACCCTGCTGTGCCAACTGTTGCCACCATCCTGTTATATCCACTGCGTCACCGAAAAGCCTGTTGTAGACATCGCCTCTAAATATGACAATTTCAAAACTGGAGTTGTTTTTATCCCAATTTCCGAAACAGAGAGGTGCGCCTGTGAAGTCGAATTCTTATACCCATGCTGCTGCTGCTTCCCAACCTAAACCCCTCCGTATAATTATCGGTTTATCTTCAGTCATATCCAAGATGGTAGACACTTGATATGTAGGTTCCTCGCCAGTGTCTACAATTATGTCTACCAAGTTGTCCAAACGGTCAAATAGCTCTACCCGCGACAGAATAGTTTCTGGATCTATCTGAATCATCCCATCGTCTGCTTCATCTGGTGGCAGATGTGCTGAAGTTGAAATAATCGGATTGCCCAATGCTGCCATTAACTCCAAACATACAATATGGTTTGGTACTCTAATTCCAGTAGTTTTCCGCTTGGGACTTTGCACCAATCGCGGTACTAACTTAGTAGCTGGGAGCAAAAACGTGTATGGGCCTGGAATCAAACGCTTCATAATTCGATAGGCTGTGTCACTTACGGAGGCATAAGTTGCGACATTTGAAAGCGAGGGACATAAAAATGTCAGTGGTTTCTCATTTGCTAGCTGTTTAATTTGCCGCACTCGTTCTACCGCCGATTTAGCATTCAAATCACAACCGATCGCATAAACTGTATCAGTAGGGTAAAGCATGACTGCGCCACTAGAAAGCGCCGACTTTATTTCCTCTATTCGGCGAATTTGAGGATTATCCGGATGAACTGGGAAAATTTTTGCCATAACGGGGAGTGGGGAGTAGGGAGTGGGGACTGGGGAGTGGGGAGAAGAACTATTAATTATTGATCAATGCCAATGACAAATGACAAATGACAAATGACAAATTTATTATGAATAAAATCGCTTATTTTCAATGTCCGACGGGGATTTCTGGTGATATGTGTCTGGGTGCTTTGGTAAGTTTGGGTGTTCCTGTGAAGTATTTAATTGAAAAACTTAATGGGTTGGGTATTGAACAGGAATATCAGTTAAGGGCAGAACTTGTCCAGCGGAATGGTCAGCAAGCGACTAAAGTTCATGTAGATTTAATAGACCACCATCACCATGATCGCGAACACAGTCACGATCGCACACGCCATTTACCAGAAATAGAGCAGATGATTCTCAAAGCGGGGTTGCCATCACGGGCAGAAGCTTGGAGTTTGGCGGTATTCCGACGGTTAGCAGTGGCAGAAGGGGCAGTGCATGGTATTTCTCCTGAAAAAGTTCATTTTCATGAGGTGGGTGCTGTAGATGCGATTGTGGATATTGTGGGTACTTGCCTGGGGTTGGATTGGTTGGGGATTGAGAGCAATGAGGAAGGATGGCCTTTACTTTATTGCTCGGCGTTTCCGACTGGTGGCGGCACTGTTCGGGCTGCACATGGTCAGATGGCGGTACCAGTACCGGCGGTATTAAAGCTGTGGGAAATGCGGGGTTGCCCGGTTTATAGCAATGGGATTGAACGAGAACTGGTGACACCAACAGGAGCCGCGATCGCCACTACTTTAGTAAGAGATTTTGGTTCACCACCTGCGATCGCTATCAAGCAGATAGGACTGGGAGCAGGAACGATCAATTTACCCATTCCCAATATTCTACGCCTCTGGCTGGGCGAAAGCGCAAGTTTACAGTCCAATTTCAGCGATTCTGAAGATACTAGCTCAAATTTAGAAACCATCTCGGTACTAGAAACCCAAATTGATGATTTAAATCCGCAAGCGATCGGCTATGTGTTTGAAGCCTTGTTTGCTGCTGGTGCGGTGGATGTTTTTACCCAGGCGATCGGCATGAAAAAGTCCCGTCCAGGGATTTTGCTGACTGTGATTTGTCATCCAGAAAATTTACTCAGTTGTGAAGCGGTTTTATTTAGCGAAACCACTACTCTCGGCATTCGGCGAACAACTCAGCAACGCTCCATTTTACAACGGGAAATTCAACAAGTGGAAATTGAATATGGCAAAGTGCGTGTCAAAGTAGCATGGAATGGACAATCATCAGAAAAAGTTATTACTAATGTGCAGCCAGAATATGAAGATTGTGCAGAATTAGCCCGAAAACATAATATTCCTTGGCGCGAAATTCAACGGCTAGTACTACAGCGTTGGTATTTAGAAAATCAAGACTACTAATACCATCAACAATCTCAAAGTCAGCCTTGTCGCAAAATTACGAATTACGAATTACGAATTACGAATTACGAATTAGTTGATCCCCAGTTCTGATAATAAAGCTTCCATAGCTTCCCAAGAAATTCCTTGTTGAATATAACGGGGTGCTTCAGGATTGTAAGGACTGGCTACTCGGTCAATGTTGAGGATGTTTGCGCCATCTGGTAGAACTGGTACATCTGCATCAAATGCCGTTGGACGCATCAAAGAACTGGAAAAGCCTCTAAAAATAGCAATTCTATCTTGCTCATCGGCAATTTCCACCGTTACAAGTAGGACTTCTTGAGGGCATTTAGCAGTATATTGTTCCAGTCGCTTGCCAATGGAATTCATTTTTTTAAGAGTAGAGGTATGGACATAGTGACGGTTACTGTGGTGTAGCCGAGCGTCCCTGCTTGCCCAGCTTAATCAGAACAAAATAGCTTAAGTAAAGCACATAAATTACTAAAGTAATTATGGCAAGAAAACCTAAGAACTCAGCTTTGCTATTAGCATGGAAATATTCTTTGAATAGCAACGGAGCCTCGAACCAGACGCGACAATAGGGAGTTTTCAAAACATTTTCAGAAAAAGCACAACCCAAAAAAGGGATCAAGGTTAGTGCACTCAAAATACAATAAACACTCGTAGCCCAGCGCCAGGAAGTAAAAATAAATTTCAACGAGCCACTGGTTTGATACTCAATTTCATCGTTGAGATCCACCCAGAACCATAGTGAAATCGGGATCAAAATCCGAGCCATCAACCCTGAAATAAAGCTAACTTGATATTGAGCAATCATTAAGTAAATCGTGATTGCCACCAAGCTTGCTACTCGCCAATATATAGTTAACAAGCGTTGTATACTTTCTGTTTTTTGCACAAATGCCCAAATCAGAAGAATTAGCGGAATAATTCCCAGGAATAATACTGCCAGTCGGTAATCAATCCAGACGAAAGGGCGAAACCAAACACTATAGTCCATAGTTTTTCTTAAACGATAAACAAAACAGTTTCAACAAACAGTGATTACCCATAACTGACATACTTGTAAGGTATTAGCTACTTAGTATTTTATCTATATTACATAACAGTTTAATTCAACCACAAAACTTAGTGGCTAGCCTCAAAACTACACCCTGACTTCTCTCTGCAAGTAAGCGGCTCCCAAACTCATATCATTTCACGAAATTTATACTACAAATACGTTTGTATGGACGTATAGATGTACGTCCATACAGCCAATTCCTTTGTTGCAAAGATTTTTGGAAAAGGTATTATTAAGATGAACTTTTGTAAATTATTTAGTTCATTTTTTTAATCTCTCTATTAAGCAAAAAGAACAAGCAACTCGAAGATATTCGACTTAGATTTTGCACCTACCTGTGGTAAGCATTAGGGAGAGTTTCAAAACCCACCCAGACGCTATATACTCGGCACTCTGGAACGAAACCCCAATTTCTTCGAGGTTTCTTTTTGAGATCAAAAAACTCTCAAATATCAATCTTTATACATACCTAACTCTGCACATTTCACCAAGTTTACACCCCTTAAGGAACATGATGAAAGGGAGCGATCGCTATTTTAGAAGAGAGTTAACTGAAGATACGAGATATAAGTAAATAGATCCTAGTTGCTTGCTGATTAAACACAAAATTTACTTGCCTCAATTTCTAGTCGTCGTAAACCCGGCATTCAATTGCCTCTGGGTTGTCATCACAATACTGTTCTAGAGAGTTTTTTGGCTTGCTTTGGCGCTTGTGTGAGGCTTCGGCTTGTAATTCTTCTACTGCATCCCAGGCAGCAGCGCACTCTGGCGAACTGCTACCTGTAGTATCACAGGTAGCACGTGCTTGTTCCACTTCTTCGTGAATTTTTTCTTGGATGTCGCCCTTTACTGTTTCTTGGATGTTGGTCATCGCTTTAGTCTCGTTGTGTGTTGTTAATACTATTATAGAAAAACTTCAAAAATTGCAGCTTTTGGCTTTATTACTAACTATTCTAACAATTTAGCTGCTCATTAAGTTAGTGTTTTAGTCTATTGGTTTATCACCCATACAGCAGACTAACCCATTACCTTTATTTTTAAGACTTTCTGGAATCATTACCATAGATGAATAATCATACAATATATTTAGATGCGTGTATTAGGGAATGACAACCCCAACTTCCTGAGATGGGGAGTACAAAGGGCTGGCGTTAACTATTGTAGGATGCAATTCTTCCCAAAATGAAAAACCAAAAACTACTAGCCTAAAAAGAGAAAGAAGCTCAAAACTCATGGCAGACCAAATGCAGTGGACAAACGCCCTATCAACCCATCATTCCTTGGAAGCAGCAGTTGCAGATGTGGTACAGCGATCGCTCTCATCGTTAACCGCACCTGCGGATTTAGGGCTGGTATTCATTTCGTCTGCTTTTACGAGTGAGTATTCCCGACTATTACCCTTGTTGGCTGAGAAACTTTCTGTACCAGTGTTAATTGGCTGTAGTGGTGGAGGTGTAATTGGGACAACGGTTAGCGGAGAAACCCAAGAACTAGAAGCTGAACCAGCTATCAGCCTGACTTTAGCGCACCTTCCAGGGGTAAATATTCAAGTATTTCATGTTGTTGCTGAAGAATTACCTGACTTAGACGGCCCACCAGATGCTTGGCTTGATTTGATCGGTGTGCCATCATCACCAACACCCCAGTTCATCTTGCTGTCTAGTTCCTTCGCCTCTGGAATCAATGATTTGTTGCAAGGGCTGGATTTTGCTTATCCCGGATCAGTGATAGTAGGGGGACAGGCTAGTGGTGGGGGTATGGGTGGTCGTGTTGCCCTTTTTTGTAACGAGGTTGGCGGTGAGCTAGGACAACACCTGTATCGTGAGGGTACTGTCGGTATAGCTTTGACTGGCAATATTGTGTTGGAAACGATTGTAGCCCAAGGATGCCGACCCATTGGCAAACCGTTGCAAGTCACAAAAGCCGATCGCAATATTATTCTAGAATTAGATGAAAAAGTACCTCTGATGGTATTGCGAGATTTGATTGCCAGTCTCAGCGAACAAGAACGCACCTTAGCACAGCACTCTCTGTTTGTTGGTGTGGCAATGGATGAATTTAAGATGGCTTTGCAACAGGGAGACTTTTTAATTCGCGGTATTCTGGGGGTAGATCCCACAGCTGGAGCGATCGCAATTGGCGATCGCGTCCGTTCTGGTCAAAGGCTGCAATTCCACCTGCGGGATGCCCAAGCCTCTGCTGAAGACTTAGAATTACTCCTACAAAGTTATCAACACCAACGAGACTCTGAACCCTCTGCCGTAGCTGCCTTGATGTTTGCCTGTATGGGGCGAGGTGAAGGACTCTATGGTAAACTCAATTTCGATTCTGAACTATTTAGGCGCTACCTCACCGATATTCCTGTAAGCGGCTTTTTCTGTGGCGGTGAAATCGGACCTGTTGGTGGCAGAACCTTCTTACACGCCTACACTTCAGCATTTGGAATTTGCCGCCAAAATCAGTAATGAGTGGTGAGTTATGAGTGCTGAGTTGATAAATTAAATTTTTAACTCCTCACTCCTAACTCTTATTTAGTAAAAGTGTGCTGTTATTATCAATCAAAGTAAGAGTTCCACCAGTGGCGATGCCTGGATTGGGCTGCGATGCACCGTATGTCTGAATGTAGCGCCGCACTTCTAGGGGAAAATCGGGGTAATCTAACACCGCATCTCCATCGGCAATAGTTGCCCAGAAGTCGCGCAGACTAGGAGCTAATTCTTTTGCCTGTGATAATGGTAAATTTAACGGAGAGTTAGTTAGTAGCCTGATTAAAAAGGAGAAAGAGCGATCGCCCATCCACTGCCGCGATGATTGTTGCAAGTCGGGAAACTCAGGCACTGACTCTACCCGATGGGATAAAATTTGCAACCATTGTTTACCTTGCTTATCTTGACTAAACTCTAGCACCCGATAAGGGTGAGGATAACTAACTAAAGAACCAGTGGTAATATCATATACTCCGTCTGAGTAAGCAACATCCTGAATGTGCAAATGCCCCGTGAACACTAGCTTGACTCCGTAGCGCCTCAACAACTGCAACAATTCTGTTGAATTAGCCAACATATAGCGATTTGCCAGTGGGTGGTTCGACTGATTGGGCAAATGCTCGACCACATTATGATGCACCATCACCAGAACTAATTCATCACCAGATGCCGCCAGCACCTCTTCTAACCACCGTAGCTGTTTGGTATCTAAACACCCCAACTGCTCACCTTGGTCATTGAAGGAATTAGAATTTAGTCCAATCAACTTGACTCCAGGTAGCAACTGACGAATATAGTAAATTTGCTGTGGATCGTCATAGCCAAACTTAGTGTAATAGTAGGGAAAATCTGCAAAAGCAATTGATTGCTGATTAGCCAACAGCACAGGAACGTCATGATTACCAGGAATAACATAGACAGGAAAAGGTAGCTGGGCTAATCGTTGTTGCAACCAGGCGTGGTTCTCTGGTTCGCCATGCTGCGTTAAATCTCCTGGTAGCAAGAGAAAATCTAAATCGAGTTGTGTTAGATGTTCTAGTACACTTTCAAAGGCCGAGATACTGACTTCGACTAGATGAAATCGGCTAGGATGATTCCAGATTGTGTGGGGAAGTGCTATGTGTAAGTCGCTGACTACCGCAAAGCGAAAATTGAGAGTCATTGATTTATGAAAATGTTAAAAGCAGGGGTTTAAACAAGTCTTTTTCCAAAAGTATAACGCTTGCTTTGTTTACCTGCTTAGGAATGCTACTTAAGTAAGCCTTTGCAGTGTTAGCTCAATATCATAAAACCGAAGTATGTAAAATTTTGTTTGGAAAAAGCCGAAAGGTAAAGGATGAAAAGGTTTTAAGTCTTTACCCCCTGCTTAATATAGTTCGGTTTAAAATAAGCATTTGAGAGAAATTAAAGGCTAAAGCTATTGATATTACGTAAGAAAGTCCGAGTCCGCCAGCACGTTAACCCACTTGGTAGCAAGTATCAAACACCAGCGAGTCCCCTTGAGTGGGAAAAAGTTTATGCAAAGCCAAATCAACCACTACATCTAGATATCGGCTGCGCGAAGGGACAGTTTTTATTGAATATGGCAAAGATAGAACCCAACTGGAATTTTCTCGGCTTGGAAATTCGGGAACCTCTGGTGGCGGACGCGAATAAGTTACGTTACGAGTCAAGTTTAACAAACTTACACTACTTATTTTGTAATGTAAATAATTCCTTACCGATGTTATCTTCACTCCCTCCAGGAAGTTTACAGCGCGTTACAATTCAATTTCCCGATCCTTGGTTTAAAAACCGTCACGCTAAACGTCGTGTAGTGCAACCAGAATTAGTAGCAGAATTAGCTAATTATCTCGCGGTTGGTTCTGTTGTATTTCTGCAATCAGATATGGAATTTGTCGCCGTGGAAATGCGCGATCGCTTTGCTGAAAATCCAGCTTTTGAGAAAATGGGTACAGGAGAATGGCTGGCACAAAACCCGCTACCAGTCCCCACAGAACGAGAAATATATACCCAAAATAAGGGTGAGCCTATTTATCGAGCTTTGTTTGTCAGGCGAGAAGTTACCAATAATGACAGAGCGATCGTCTAGCGCCACAAACGCCAAATTTGACTTAGCTTTGTAGAGATTGCATCATGGAGGCAGAAAGCACAAATGTAAATAACATCAGCTTTTTGTCCAAAAACAAAAAAGCCAACTGGAAACAGACTTTGCTGTATTGATCCAGTTGACTATAAGGTTTAAAAGCCAAGCTGCCAAAAAGAGGCTTTCTCAAGGCAATTACTTAAAATACTTGAAGTTACGGGAGCCTGTGTAACCAGAAACTTTCGCTAGTTCTTCTAGGTTTTGTGCTCCGCTATAGCTTTGACCAGCAATTATCCATGTGGGGAAGCCTTTAATATTCGCGGCTTTACACTTTTCTGGTTGAGCTTTCAGCCCATCAGTAGCGCATTCTACCTTCACATTATTGTCGATTATCTGCTCGGCTTCTTTACCAAAAAGCAGCTTTTGTTCATGGCAGTGAGGACACCAATAAGCACTGTATTCCTTGGCATCTATCTTAGACAGATGTTGGGCTAAGGCTATTTCTGCCGCCCCAGAAGTAGTGGTGATTTCCCAACCGAATGCTGGGTTAGGATCTTCCTTAGGAGTAAAGGAAATTTTTACTGGTTGTCCAGGAGTTCCAGTTGTCACATCTGATTGATTCACGCCAGCATAAACGCCTAAAGTGCCAATCAGTGTTACCATCCCCACGATCACGGCGGTAAAAAAGATTTGTCCAACATCCTCCCAAGTCCGACCGATAATTGTTAACACCAAAAGACTGAGGGAGAACAAAGCTGAACCGATACAGTAAGGACAAAAAGCTTTAATTTGGAATGCTAGCAGGTACATGAGGTAGCCACTAAAAACAGACATGGCGATCGCTCCGGACAGCAGCAGCAACCACGTCAAGTTTTCCAATTGTTTGCGGCTATTGTTTTCCCCTGATTTGAATATCAAGGGAGCCAAAGCCAATATCACCATACCGATGTATGCCAAAAACCCAAACAAGGCTAGTGGCTGACCAAGAACTGTTGCCCAAGGACTGGAAAGCACATCATTACAGCCTTTGACACCAGCCTGTGCTACGCAAACGGCACTGTTTCCGGTTAACTTTTCGATGGTGAGATAACCTGTTATCAATGCACCACATCCAGCGATCGCGGCAATCAATGGACGTGACCATTTATGAATCCAAGGGGTAGAACGACGGCGAATCATAAATTGTTATTGGTTAATGGGCATTGGGCATTGGGCATTGGGCATTGGGCATTGAGGATTAGGGACTAGCGGTTTAATAATATACCAATAAAGTTTTGGACTATGGTTGATTTGATTTTGATATGGATTGTCTGGCTGGTATTTTATTTTTACGCCAGTCCCTTATGCATTGAACATTGGATATTAGTTATTTCTTCCTATGCCCTATGCCCTATGCCCTATGCCCCATGCCCCATGCCCCAGTTAAGAATGTAACTTGACTTGTTCTGCTAATTTGCTTTCACCTTTAGAGTTCCAATTGCGACGTGCGGCTTCCACAAATTGACTGACGCGGATTGGATCAATTGGTTGCTCTATGCGTCCGTGACGTTTCAGGGAACTGGAGACTATTACACCATCTGCTGCTTGCATCAATGTATCAATATTTTCCCAATTAGCTCCACTACCGATGAACACTGGCGTGCCATTTGCTGCGCCACAAGCTAGTTCCAAATCTTCTATGTTAGGAGGGCTACCAGTAGCCCAGCCAGACAAAATCACCCCGTCCGCTAAACCCCTTTCAATGGTGTCTTTGACGGCGACTGTCAGATTTGGAGAACTCAAAGGACGGGCGTGTTTCACCAACACATCGGCCAAAATTTTAACATCAGATCCCAACTCCCGGCGATAGCGGAGTAATTGATAGGCTTCTCCCTCAATTAATCCCTGATCGGTTGCCATCACCCCTGTGAGAACGTTGACGCGGATGAATTGTGCCTGGACGCAGCTAGCGATCGCCATTGCACTTTTGCCGTCGTTTCGCAAAACATTTAAACCTACAGGCAAAGTCACCAAATTCTGTATCCGCTGCACCACAATGGTCATAGCACTCACAACCACTGGATCAACTTGGTTTTTGGTAAAGGGCGCATCGAAAAAATTCTCCACAATCATGCCGTCAACCCCTCCACTTGCCAGGGCTGCGGCTTCTTGTTCGGCTCGGTCAATCACCGCTTTTAGGCTACCTCCCCAACGCGGTGACGTAGGCAGTGGTAGCAGGTGAACCACGCCAATAATCGGTGAGCGAGTTTTAAATATCTGATATAAGTCCACGTCTTTAATCCGCCTCGCAAAGTCCAGAGTCCAGAATTTTTTGACTATTGAACGCCAGTCCAACGCCACTCTCCTTAAGATTGGGAACCTCCCTTCTCCTGGCAAAGACGCTACGCATAGCTTGCTTCCCCGTAGGAGTACGGGTGACGCACTTCCTCATGGGGGAAGCCCCCGCTTCTGTGGACTGCCATGCCGCGCGTGACTGGCTCCTCTTGACCCTTGACTCTTGACTTTTCATTAATTAGTCAAATGTGTTTTATGATAGTCGTTTTACTGCCGCCTTCCTTAGATGGAAATTGGCGTTAAACCTCTCATAAGATATGTTAAGATAAAATCTGGCTACAAGAGGAGTTTGCCACTCACCAGACGCGAGGCAGCTTTCCGTGGTTTAGGTGTCTCGTGCGCGCCCAGTCGTAGCACCAGTCAATCGCCAGGGTAGTATTACTGCTTTATAGGCGTAGTCGCTTTCGTCGATTTCCCGGAGGGTAGCGACTTCTCACAACAAGCCCTTTGGGCGGCTTCCCGATGGGTAAATTAACAACGCACACGCTGCGGTAATATAAAATACCAATAGGCGAATTGTTAAAAAAGATTACAAGTGTCAAATGTACCCAAAGACACTTCAATTTACCCTGGGGAACAGATTGATAAAAATATCATAACATGACCTCTATTTTTATTATCAATAGGGTCATAGCTCAATGCAAAGTTGCTAACAGTGGCAGTACACCACTGTAATGTTCTCACGAGGATGCTGATAGCAAAAAAGCCAAGTTAGCGCCGGAATGTTCGACTACAAGAAGAAAAAAATGAAGATTTTTTCAAAATATGGGTGACAAGCCAACAATTGCATTTTCTCACCTGGGCTGCGAGAAAAATCGAATTGATACAGAACACATGCTAGGAATGCTCGTAGAAGCAGGCTACGGTGTAGATACAAATGAAGAGTTAGCAGATTACGTTATTGTTAATACCTGTAGTTTTATTGAAGCAGCGAGACTTGAATCTGTCAGAACTTTAGTAGAACTGGCAGAGGCAAACAAAAAAATCGTGATCACTGGCTGTATGGCGCAACACTTCCAAGAACAACTTTTGGAGGAGTTACCGGAAGCAGTAGCGGTTGTGGGTACAGGCGATTATCACAAAATTGTCAATGTAATTGAGCGTGTAGAACAAGGCGAACGGGTCAAAGAGGTTAGTATTGAACCAACCTACATCGCCGACGAAACTACACCGCGCTATCGCACGACAACCGAGGGCGTAGCTTACCTGCGGGTTGCGGAAGGATGTGATTATCGTTGTGCATTTTGTATAATTCCTCATCTTCGAGGAAACCAGCGATCGCGTACTATTGAATCAATAGTCGCCGAAGCGGAGCAGTTAGTTAGTCAAGGGGTAAAGGAAATTATTCTAATTTCCCAAATCACCACTAATTACGGTCTAGATATTTACGGTCAGCCAAAATTAGCCGAATTACTTCGCGCTTTGGGGAAAGTAGATATACCGTGGATCAGAATGCACTACGCTTATCCCACGGGACTGACCCCAGATGTGATCGCGGCGATTCAAGAAACACCCAACGTCTTGCCTTACCTGGATTTGCCCTTGCAGCATTCTCATCCAGAGATTCTCCGCACTATGAACCGTCCCTGGCAAGGACGGGTAAATGATGGGATTATAGATCGCATCAAAACGGCGCTACCAACAGCCGTACTGCGGACAACATTTATTGTTGGTTTCCCTGGCGAAACAAACGAGCATTTTGAGCATCTACTGGAGTTCGTCCATCGGCATGAATTCGATCATGTTGGTGTTTTCACCTTTTCATCCGAAGAAGGCACCCCAGCTTTCAAGCTACCAAATCAGTTGCCCCAATTGGTGATGGACGATCGCCGATACCAACTGATGGAACTCCAGCAACCGATTTCTCAAAAGAAAAATCAACAGGAAGTAGGCAAAATTGTTGATGTCCTGATTGAGCAAGAAAATCCTGAAAGTGGTGAATTAATCGGTCGTTCAGGTAGATTTTCCCCAGAGGTTGATGGTCTGGTATATATCAAAGGCCAGGCAAAATTAGGAACCATCGTGCCAATAGCGATTCACCACGCTGATACATACGACCTCTATGGTCAAGTAGTCAATAACTAAGTCGTCCTTTGACTAATGACTAATCTAAAAATCCTCACATACAAATTCTAGGAGAATTAATGACTCTTTCATTTCAAGAATTAGGCATTTCCCAACAACGTGTCGAAAAACTAGAAAAAATCGGTTTTACCGAACCGACTAACATTCAAGTGCAAGCAATTCCCCAATTGCTAGCAGGTCGTGATGTGGTTGGTCAATCTCAAACTGGAACAGGCAAAACGGCAGCATTTTCACTGCCAATTTTAGAGCGGCTGGATATTAATCAAAAAGCCGTGCAAGCCATAGTTTTAACACCAACTCGTGAATTAGCAATACAAGTTCACGATGCGATCGCTCAATTTATTGGCGATGAAGGATTACGGGTGTTAGCAATCTACGGTGGTCAATCAATTGACCGCCAAATGTTACAACTCAAACGTGGCGTTCACATGGTCGTGGGTACTCCCGGACGGGTGATCGATTTGCTGGATCGCGGTTGTTTAAAGCTCGATCAAGTGAAGTGGTTTGTATTGGATGAAGCCGATGAAATGTTAAGCATGGGCTTTATCGACGACGTGGTGAAAATTCTTTCCCAAGCGCCCGTAGATCGCCAAACAGCTTTATTCTCGGCAACAATGCCGCCATCAATTCGCTCCTTGGTGAACAAATTTTTGCGATCGCCTGCAACTGTCACCGTTGAGCAGCCAAAAGCCGCTCCCAACAAGATTAATCAGGTAGCTTACCTGATCCCCCGCCACTGGACAAAAGCCAAAGCTTTACAGCCAATTCTGGAAATGGAAGATCCAGAAACAGCTTTAATCTTTGTCCGCACCAGACGCACAGCCGCAGAACTCACCAGTCAGTTACAAGGTGCTGGTCATAGTGTAGATGAATATCACGGTGATTTATCCCAACAAGCGCGGGAACGCTTATTACTCAGATTCCGTAACCGTCAAGTCCGTTGGGTGGTAGCAACTGATATTGCTGCACGAGGGTTAGATGTCGATCAACTCTCCCATGTGATCAACTACGACTTACCCGATAGTGCAGAAACTTACGTTCATCGCATTGGTCGTACTGGTCGTGCTGGTAAAGAAGGAACAGCAATTTCTTTAGTACAGCCATTTGAGCGGCGCAAGCAGCAAACATTTGAACGTCATAACCGCCAAAATTGGCAAGTGCTGACGATTCCCACACGCGCCCAGATTGAAGCAAAACACATTCTAAAATTGCAAGAATTGGTGCGAGAAGCTTTGACAGGAGAGCGTTTGGCCTCCTTCTTGCCGATTGTCAGCGAACTGATTGAACAATACGATGCTCAGGCGATCGCCGCAGCCGCACTGCAAATCGCTTACGATGAAACTCGTCCCGCTTGGTTGAACTCAGACGTGGAAATTCCCCAAGAAGAATCTTCCGCTCCCAAACCCAGACTGGGCAAGCGTCGTGAATCTTCCAGCGATCGCCCTCGTGCCGCGTGGAAATCAGATAGCAGTACTGGGGAAGAAGAAAGACACGCTTCTCCAAAGCCCAAACTGCGGACAAGTGGTCAGGAGTCTTCTGTGTCGCCTACTACAAGTAAAAAGATAGGTTCACCTACGGCTAGAGAATCAGCTTCTTAGTCAACAGTTAATCAATTTTGGATTTTAGACTTTAGATTTTTTCTTCAATCCAAAATTCCAAATCTAAAATTGGCAAAGTTAAGAGTTAGGAGTCAAGAGTTAAGATTTTGACTTGGGACTCTTGACTTTTTGGCTTTTTGGGTCACTTTTTCTACACCTTTGTAGGCAGATAAATTAAAGATGCATTCTTCGTGGTCTTATGTTCACTATTCCAGACTTAGAGCAACTGCAAGCAGAGCATCCAGAATGGCAGATGGAGCTAGTAGACGGAAATATACTTGTTATGGGCCCATCAGATTATGAGTCAGAGGAAATAGGTGCTGAGTTAGTTAGATTACTCGGCAACTGGGTACGCCCCCAAAGGCTAGGACGGGTAACTGGTTCTAGTGCTGGTTTTATTTTGCCTACGTTAGAAACTGAAAACGGCAAAGAAGCTGATCACGAAAAACGAAATCTCCGCGCTCCCGATGTGTCTTTTGTTCGTGCTGATAAACTTAAAATAAGCAAGCGCGATTTTGTGGAACTGGTGCCCGACTTGATGGTAGAGATCAAATCTAAGTCAGACCGCATCAAACCACTAGTACAAAAAATTCAGCTATTCCTACAACTTGGATCTACAGTTGGTATCTTGATTGATCCTGACAAATTGACGCTGACAGTTTATCGACTCAACCAAGAACCAATAGTTTTGCAAGACAACGAGAAACTGACACTGCCAGACTTATTGCCAGGTTGGGAGCTAGTAGTGTCAGAAATTTGGCCGCCTGTGTTTGAGTAGTTTAGAAATACTACAGCCAAGGACGACTAACTTCTTCTAATTCTCCAATTTCATCATCGCTCAATCTCCAGCCCAAAGCACCAGCATTCTGCCGTACTTGTTCGGCTGTCTTCACCCCAGCAATAGGAATAACGTTACCCTGAACAATTAACCAATTGAGAGCAACTTGGGCAGGGGTGCGATCGTATTTTTCCCCGAAGTTGCGTAGCAAAGATATTACAGGGGCAATTTTTTCCAGACCTTCTTTCTTAAATCGCGGGTCTATTTTCCTGCCACCAGTGGGGGTTTCAGCACTATCAATAGTGTACTTGCCAGTGAGTAATCCTTGTGCTAAAGGACTATAAGCCAAAATAGTCACACCCAACTCACGGGCAGTTGTGATAATACCTTGGCTTTCAACTTGGCGACTGAGTAAAGAATAGCGCACTTGGTTCACAGCCAAAGGCACTCCACGGGCTGCTAATATTTGATGCGCGTCTCGCATTTGCTCTGCTGAGTAATTACTCACACCGACTGCGGCAATTCTGCCCCGCTTCACTTCATCCGCTAGGGCGTTCATTAAAGTTTTTTGACTTAAAAAGAAGGCAAAAGGCCAATGCACTTGGTACAGGGCGATTTGCTCTAATTGTAAGCGTTTGAGGCTGTCTGTTAAAGCATCAGAGACGGATTTGGCTGTAAATCGCCACGGTAGGGGGCCAAATTTTGTGGCGATTTGTACAGGTTGTTGTGTCTGTTGGATAAATTCCCCCAAAAATTTCTCTGATAGTCCCATTCCGTAGATTTCGGCAGTATCAAAGAAGGTAACACCAGCCTCTAAAGCTGCTGTAAAGGCTTCTTGTAACTGTTCTGGTCCGTAGCCGTTGCCATAATTCCAAAAGAGTTTATCACCCCAAGCCCAAGTGCCTATGCACAACGGGGTAACAACTGGGCCATTTTGCCCCAATGTGATATTTTCCACGGTTGCAAAATTTGATTTATTTACATTTCTTTACTTTTATAGTGTATCGTTATAGACAAAATTGGGTATGGAGCATTGGACACCATAGCTCAAGCTGACAATGTTTCAACACCTTTGGAGTTACAACACTAGTTGTACCCTCATTGTACTTGCTGGAGTGCGATCGCTATTTTTTAGCTAGTTCCTGCTCAATGTTGCGATCGGTCTTTGTTCAAGCTTTTTGACTTTTATAGTGCGATCGTCATAGGCAATATTGGGCATTAGTATTGGTGAAAAAATGGCTTGTTTTGGGTTTGCTATTATATATAGTGGAATTCTGAAGCGTTTTTTAAGTCCTCCATTGCACCTTGGTAATCTTTCAGGGCAGCACGAATGCTACTCCGTTTGTTATAAGCTTTAGAATTGTTAGGATTAATACGCAGTAATTGATTTAAATCTTCAAGTGCTTGTTGATAGTTTCCTAGATTGTAATGAACACTACCCCGATTATAGTAAGCTTCGGTAAAGGCAGGATTGATTTCCAAAACTTGATTATAGTCCTTAAGGGCTTTGATATACTCACTTAAGTTCTCATATACAAGTCCACGGTAGTAATATGTTAGAGTATCTTCACAATTAATTTGCACGGCTTGAGAATAATCTTCAAGGGCTTCTTGGTAATTTCCTAGACAATAGTGTGCAAGCCCCCGCCGACTGTAAGCTTCACCAAAATTGGGATATATCCGTAAAGTATAATTGTAATCCTCAATTGCTCTATGTAAGTCTTTTAAGCGATAAAAGGCAACCCCTCGGTGAAAATAAGCTTCAGCAAGATCGGGCTTAATTTTCAATGCTTGGCTGTAATTACCAATGGCTTCCTGCATCTCTCCGAGATTGCTACGGACAAAACCACGGTAGAAGTAAGCTAAAGCTTCATTGGGATTAAGGAATAGTATTTCGCTGTAATCCTCAATTGCTTTTAGGTTATCTCTCAAACTGTAGTGAACATGACCCCTCTGGTAGTAAGCATCTATATATTGAGGGTTTAGGTTAATAGCTTGAGTAAAATCTTCAATCGCCCCTTTCTGAAATTCTCCTTTAGTCTTGGCTAGCCCTCTTTGGTAGTGTAACTGGGCATTATTGGGGTTAAGCTTCAGTGCTTGGGTAAAGTTCTCAATTGCTCCCAAAAAATCCCGATTTCGATGACATATCAACCCTTTTTGAACGTAATTAGTAGCATTATTTGTCTTTCGTGTATAATTCTGGTTCCCTTTAAATTGTTGCTCATATTTTTTCTGTTGCAAGTCATGCGGTTGGCAGCCACGAATATACTCTTTAAGAATACTATTACGGTTGGGGTGGCGTAACTTGCGGAGTGCTTTCGCCTCAATTTGACGAATCCGTTCGCGGGTTACATAAAAAATCTGACCAATTTCCTCAAGGGTTTTCATGCGTCCATCATTCCAGCCGTAACGCAGTTTTATAACATCACATTCACGGGGACTAAGACTGTCGAGGACTTTTTCTAAGTCTTCCCGCAACGTATTTTTATAAACTTGTTCTTCTGGGGTTTCCTTATCGGATTCAATAAAATCTGCTAAACATAAATATTCCTCTATGTCTGCCTTATAAAACCAAGGGTCTTTATCTGGCACTAAATAAATAGGCGTTTCTAGTGAAATAGGCAAGTGAACGGAATTAGCAATAAACCGCAACTTCTCAATGGTCATTTCCATGCGAACGGCAATTTCTTCTTCGGTGGGTTTGCGACCCATTTCTTGAGATAGCAGCTTGGTAGTTTTCTTAATCCGAGAGATGGTTTCGTAAAGGTGAACTGGAAGCCGAATAGTGCGGGATTGGTCAGCTATAGCCCTAGTAATTGCTTGACGAATCCACCATGTAGCATAAGTAGAAAACTTGTAACCTTTTTCGTGGTCAAACTTTTCTGCGGCACGAATTAAACCAAGACTACCTTCCTGAACTAAGTCTTGGAAAGACAAACCGCGATTCATGTATTTCTTAGCAATTGAAACCACAAGGCGGAGGTTGGATACCACTATCTTATCTTTCGCCCTGCGACCAACATGCAGCCGATAACGAAAGGCTGGTAATGGCAGTTGTACTGCTTCTGCCCATTCTCTGTCTCTAGGATCGCGATCTAACTGTTCTGAGAGTCTTTCCCGCACTCTCTCTAATTCCAACAAATCGGCAATTTTAAGCGCCAGTTTGATTTCTTCATCTGCTCGCAGCAGGCGAATGCGACCTATTTCTTGTAGATAAAGGCGAATTGAGTCTTCTGTGTAGTGCTTTTTCTGAGTTTGCTTCCAATGATGAAAGTTCGTACTCCTACCAGAGTAACCGTCTTCTTCATCTAACGGAATTTCTAAAAATTCATCTTCGCCTTCATCGATGATGAGCAAGTCCTCTTCATCATCAATTAAGAGTTCTTCTAACTCGATCTCAGGCTGATTTATTATTTCTAG
>JBBSCU010000079.1:0-19538 GCA_038249935.1 Chroococcales cyanobacterium | reverse complement strand
CGTAATCCCAGGCGAATCTGGATGGGGTTGTTGTGTCATCGGTTAAGCTTTTAATTTTTGATAATGGGCAATCGGACACAGGGAATGGCGCATTGAACATGAAAAAATTACCTATGCCCTATGCCCTATACCCTATTTTTCGGCTTTACTAAGTCCGAGATCGTTTTCTTCAGCATACCGCTCCATGAAGCGCATAAAACGATCCCATTCTTGGGCTGATTTCATTACGTGAAGTGCTTCTAATGCTTCCGGTTTCCCGTTGACAAATTTAGCCTTAACTTCACGGGTAATTATCTCTCCTTCTTCGTCAATCAAGTACATCCCGGTAATGTCTTCGGTGCTACCTTGGTCTAAAATTTTAGGATTTGTAAAAATAAATGTCGCTGTGCCACTATCGCCAGTGCGCGATCGCGTCAGGCGCACCTCTGGAATTACTTCTTCGTCAAGACCTTTAGAAAACTGGATTTTCGCCATGATCAATGAATTTAAACTTTTTTGATGGTTAATTTAATATTCTCTCATCAATTAGAACACCACGGTCTAGAGTTAAATTAAATCTCTAAATTCTTATCTAAATTTCTTCAAACCTCATAATGATGAGCGCCTACTACCTGATAAAATTTCTTAATGTTCGATAACGTTTGTAAGTTCCTTGCTGAAACCTTCTCCAGTGACTTTGCCACTTGGCTGTTAGGAGAATCTATCACTCTCACAGAATTAAGCCCTTCTGAACTTTCCCTTGAACCTATCCGTGCCGATGCGCTGATATTGCTCCAATCCGATGAAGTTGTGCTGCATTTGGAGTTCCAAACCCAACCCAAAGCTGATATTCCCTTTCGGATGATTGATTATCGGTTGCGAGGGTATCGCCGATTTAAAAGTAAGCGAATGCGTCAGGTAGTGATTTATCTACAACAGACAAATTCAGAACTTGTACAACAAACCACATTCACTTTGGAAGAAACCTTTCATCGGTTCGAGGTAATTCGTCTTTGGGAGCAACCAACAAGTGTATTTTTGGAGCATCCAGGATTATTACCATTTGCGGTGTTAAGTCAGACAAATAACCGCACTGCTACGTTACAACAAGTTGCTCAGGAAATTTCAAAAATTACTGATCAACGTATCCAGAACAATATTGCAGCCTCAGCGTTCATTCTGGCTGGGCTAGTATTAGAGAAAGAGATAATTCAACAATTGTTGCGGAGGGAACTTATGCAGGAGTCAGTAACTTATCAAGCTATCCTTGCGGAAGGTTTAGCCGAAGGTCGTGTTCAAGGTCTTGCGGAAGGTCTTGCGGAAGGTCTTGCGGAAGGTCTTGCGGAAGGTCTTGCGGAAGGTCGTACTGAAGGTCGTACTGAAGGTCGTACTGAAGAAGCTCGGCGTGTAGCGATAAATTTACTCAAAGAAGGAATCTCGGTGGAAATAGTGGCGAAAGTGACGGGGTTATCCGTAGAGCAGGTACAGCAGTTGGGAAGTGAAGAACCTGGTAATGCCGGGGAGTGAGGAAGCGATGTCTACGATGGTCACTGAGCTTGCCCTTCGACAGGCTCAGGGTAAACACCTGCCCTGAGCTTTGTCGAAAGGTCGAAGTGCGGGCCACGCCTACGGAATTCTCTCATTTTCATTGATCAAACATCCGTGGTGGAGCCATTGCGAGTACATTCCCAGGTTCCACCTGGGAACGAGTACGAGTGTTAAACTCTTAATTCCTCACTCCTAACTTTTATTTTCCAAAGCCTTTACTGCGAGTGGTTGAAGGTAGACAAATACAGTTTTCGAGTTGAGTAATTAAAGCCTCACGATCTAAATTTTGACCAATCAGCACTAATTGGTTTTTCAGTTTACCTTGCCATTCATCATCATCCAAGGTAAAGCGTTTACCACAAAGATGGAAAATATGACGCTTTGGACTTTCATCAAACCACATAATCCCCTTTGCTCGGAAGATATTTGAGGGTAGCAGGTTATCTAAGAAATATTGAAACTTCTTAATAGAAAAAGGCTTGTCACTCTGGAAAGATATGGAAGTAAAACCATCATTTTCTAAATGGTCTGAATGATGGTGATGATCGTGGTCATGTTCGTGATGGTCATGACCACAGGTTGAGTGATCATGGTCATCATGAGCGTGATCGTCGTGTTGATCTACCACTGCGTCAAAATATTTATCAGACTCAAATAGACCAACACTCAAAATTAAAGGTAGTGGAACTTGCGATCGCGTGGTGCGAATAATTCTTGCGCCTTCCTTAACTTCGTTAATTTTCCTTTCTAACTCATTCAGAGTGGCTTCATCAACCAAATCAGTCTTGTTCAGCACAATTACATCACCATAAGCAATCTGGCTGTATGCTGCCTCTGAGTTAAATAAATCTAGGCTGTAATTCGCCGCGTCTACCACGGTAATAATCGAATCCAAGCGGGTTAAATCTCGCAATTCTGTGCCCAGAAATGTTAAAGCTACTGGTAGCGGATCTGCCAATCCAGTTGTTTCCACTACTAGATAATCGAGATTTTCTTGGCGTTCTAAAACTTTGTAAACTGCATCTACTAAATCATTATTAATAGTGCAGCAGATACAACCATTATTTAGCTCCACCATGTTCTCGCCAGTGGAAACAATTAGCTCGTTGTCGATGCCAATTTCGCCAAATTCATTTACTAGAACAGCGGTTTTCAAACCCTGTTGGTTGTTGAGGATATGATTAAGTAAAGTCGTCTTGCCACTACCGAGGAAACCCGTAATAATTGTTACTGGCATTCCTTGTTTGGGCGTATCCATTGCTTGATCGGGTATAACTGCTGATTGCATAGCGCTGTTATCAAATAGTCAAAAAGTAGTAATGTAGCGCAGATAGTCCAGAAAACACTAGCCCCGCATGGCGGAAGTCAAAAGTCAAAAAGCTTATAGGGCAGACTTTTTGGCTATTTGGAATGGGTGGTTTATTTACGCCGTACTGTACTAGCATAGGGATGCTGGACTGTCATCCCAGCTGCCTTACCCTATTATTACGTATCTCTCTATTTCAGCATTACTCTGTTATGACCCTAACCCTTTACAATACCCTCACCCGTCGTCAAGAACCGTTTGAAACAGTCGAACCAGGCAAGGTTAAGATGTATTACTGCGGCGTGACGGTATATGATTACTGCCATTTGGGTCATGCTAGAGCTTGCATCGTTTGGGACGTAGTGCGCCGATACCTCCAGTTTATCGGTTATGAAGTGCGATATATCCAAAATTTTACCGATATTGATGACAAGATTCTCAATCGAGCCTGTGTTGAACATTCATCAATGGAAGCTGTAGCCGATCGCTTTATCAAAGCATATTTTGAGGATATGGCGCGGCTGGGGATCACAGAAGCTGATGAGTATCCCCGTGCTACCCACACGATGAATGGCATTCAACGCTTAATTCATGAGTTGGAAAATAAGGGTTTTGCCTACCCTGCTGACGGTGATGTATATTATGCAGTCCGGCAGTTTGCTGAGTATGGCAAGCTTTCGGGACGCAAGTTAGAAGATATGCAAGCAGGGAAAAGCGATGTCTACGACGGGCTGCGCCTACGCGTCAACGTCGAAGATCCAGAGTACCAGAAAAAGAAAGATCCCTTTGATTTTGCCTTGTGGAAAGCAGCAAAACCGGGAGAACCGGCTTGGGAATCACCTTGGGGCGCAGGTCGTCCAGGGTGGCATATAGAATGCTCCGCAATGGTACGCGATCGCTTGGGTGATACCATAGATATTCATGCTGGTGGTGCTGACTTGATTTTTCCCCACCACGAAAACGAAATTGCCCAATCTGAAGCTGTGACAGGAAAACCCCTAGCTCGTTACTGGTTACATAACGGTATGGTGAAGGTAGATGGGGAAAAAATGTCTAAATCTTTGGGCAACTTTACCACTATTAGAGACTTACTGGATCGAGGAGTTGACCCGATGGCAGTGCGGTTATTTGTGCTGACCGCTCAATATAGCACACCCATAGATTTTACCGATGAAGCGATCGCCGCAGCAACAAACGGTTGGCACACCATTAAAGAAGGTTTACTCTTCGGCTACCAATATGGTGAAAAATTAGGATGGGGAGTGGAGAGTGGGGAGTGGGGAGTGGGAACTGCCTTACTACTCCCTGAAACTGTTGAGCGCTTCCAAGAAACTGTGAATAACGACTTTAATTTTCCTGGTGGATTAACAGTGCTGTTTGAATTAGCCAAAGAACTGCGCCGTGAGGGAAATATTCTTGTGCATGAAGGGCAAACCAAAACATCACCAGAGGAGTTACAACGGCAATGGCAAACTCTTGTCACATTAGCTGGAGTCTTGGGTTTAGAAGCCCAGATAGAAGCCGAAACTCACACGAGTAATGGTTTAAGCGATGCGGACATTGAAGCGAAAATTCAACAAAGACAACAAGCACGTATTGCCAAGAATTTTGCCGAAAGCGATCGCATTCGTGACGAACTTCAAGCACAAAGTATTACGCTAATTGATAGCCGTGATGGCACACGCTGGCATCGGAATTAGAGGGTACTGGAAACTGGAGATTAGGAATTGAATTCTTCCCAATGCCCCATGCCCAATGCCCCATGCCCCATTCCCAAATTATTAAATTATGTGGACTGAACTTAAAAAAGCGATCGCTAGTTTCGATATTCCTGCTGATTGGATCGGTATTAGAGCCGTAAAGGAAACTTCTACTACCCGTTCAGTGCGTGATGGTTTACCCCAGATAAATGGCAAATGCTTCACTGTAGGAGCTATGTTGGAAGTCTTAGTCAACGGTTGTCTGGGTTATGCAGCTACTAACTCTTTGGATCTGTCTTCCCTCCAAACTGCTGCTCAAACAGCCTATAACCAGGCACTAGCAGCCAGTGAATGGTGGATACATCCCTTTGGTGAAAGTGAGCGCCCTAAAGTCGTTGGTGAATATCACTCTCCATTTCTTGAGCCATTGGATGCTCTGAATCCAGGAGAACTCAACGATTTATTGGTTCGCATTTGTCAAACGCTGAAGGTTGACGACAAAATTGTACAAACCATAGCTAGTGCCAGCACAACCGATAGAGAGTCTTGGTTTGTCAGTAGCAACGGCTCAGAAGTATATCAAAAAATTCTATCTATAGGCACTAATTATGGAGCCACTGCCCAAGATGGTGCGATCGTACAACAGCGCAGCAACAATGGCTCGCAAGCAAACTGTTACCAAGGCGGACTAGAACTTTTAAAACAAGAAGACTTATGGCATCGGGTGCGGCAAATTGGTGAACAAGCAATAGAACTCTTGACAGCAGACGAATGCCCAAGCACCCGTACCAATTTAGTTTTAGCACCAGACCAAATGATGCTGCAAATCCATGAAAGTGTCGGACATCCCCTAGAAATTGACCGAATTTTGGGAGATGAGCGTAACTATGCTGGGGGTAGCTTCGTTAATAAGAGTGATTTTGGCAACCTAGTATATGGTTCGCCACTGATGAACATTACTTTTGATCCCACTGTGCCTGGTGAATATGCCAGCTATGGCTTTGATGATACGGGTGCTGTAGCAACGCGGGAGTATTTGGTTAAAGAAGGTGTACTTCAACGGGGGGTAGGCAGTCTGGAGAGTCAGGTAAGAGCAGGTGTACCAGGAGTTGCCTGTGCCCGTGCTTCCTCATGGAATCGACCAGCGATTGATCGCATGGCAAACTTAAATTTAGAACCTCTGAATGCTACCTTTGAAGACATTATTGGCGGCATAGAACACGGTGTTTATATGGAATCTAACCGATCTTGGTCAATTGACGATCGCCGCTATAAATTTCAATTTGGTTGCGAGTATGCCAAATTAATTGAAAATGGCAAATTCACCAAAACCCTTCGTAATCCTAACTATCGTGCCATAACACCGGAATTTTGGCACAGCTTAATTCAAGTAGGAAATGCTGAAAACTGGCAAATGTATGGTACTCCTTATTGTGGTAAAGGAGAACCAAATCAGGCCATTTGGGTAGGACATGGTTCACCTGTTTGTGTATTTGCTAATGTCGAAGTTTTTGGCGGAGGAGCTTGAAAAGCGTAAATACAAGAGTTAGGAGTTTTGAATTAAGTAGGTAGGCATAATTAAACATAAAATAAAATCCTAGTTCGTAGTGAGCGATGAATCGCTCAAAGCAAGGATTTTCAGGACTAAAGTACTTACTACAAACTTTAATTTATTTATGCCTAGCTACTTAGGAGTTTTGAATTAAAAAAACCCTCAACATATAACTCCTAACAGACGCGATTAATCGCGTCTCCTAACTTTCTCCTTCTCCCTATTCCCTATTAATATTTAATATTTATGAAAATTGAGGAATTATCTGCATTAGAAATCAGCTTTAATCAACTAATTGAAACTCTGCTTATTAAAAAAGCAGAAAATGAACAATTCACTGTTAGACTAAGCAGTGAAAGAAGTCAATTTACTCGTTTCAATTATGCGAAAGTTCGACAAACTGGTTGTGTTTCTGATGGTTGGCTCGAACTAACTTTGATGGCAAATCAACGCGGTAGTATTCGGCAGTTTCCCTTTACTGGAAATTGGGATATAGATTGGCAGTTAGCATATGCTGCTTTACAGGAACTACGTGACGAACTTCTTCTATTACCTATCGATCCATATCTAGTTTTACCGTCAGGAACTAATACCAGCCGGGAAGTACATTTTGGGAATTTATTGGCGGCAGAAGCAGTAGTACTATCTGTGCTAGAATCGGTTGCTGAATTAGATTTTACTGGTATATATGCAGGGGGAAAAGTAGTTAAAGCTTATGGTGATTCCAACGGACAGAAACACTGGTTTGCTACTGATTCTTTTACCTTAGATTATTCTCTATTCACTACATCTGGACAAGCAGTTAAGGGTACATTTGCAGGGAGTGATTGGGATAAATCTGCTTATATAGCCAAAATCAGCGAAGCCAAAAAGCAACTAGAATTGCTCTCTCGTTCAGCTAAAGAATTGCCACGGGGACAGTACAAAACTTATTTTGCACCTGCTGCTGTTGCAGATTTATTAATGATGCTTTCTTGGGGATCTTTAAGCGAAGCTGATATCCAACAAGGAAACAGTGCTTTAGCTGCTCTATGGCGTGAAGAAAAACAACTTTCGACCGCGTTTAGTTTAAAAGAAAACTTTCAACGGGGATTAGTACCGCGATTTAATGAATTGGGAGAAATAGCAGCACCAGAGATACCTATAATAGAAAAAGGAGATTTGGTAAATACTCTAGTTAATTCTCGGACTGCTAAGGAATATCAAAAAATTAGTAATGGCGCTAATGCTTCAGAGACTTTACGAGCGCCAGAAGTTAGTCCGGGAAATTTAGGATTTGAGCAAATTCTTCCGAGTTTAGATACCGGATTATATTTATCGAATTTACATTACTTGAATTGGAGCGATCGCCAAACTGGTAGAATCACAGGTATGACCCGTTATGCTTGTTTTTGGGTAGAAAGGGGAGAAATTATTGCCCCCATTGAAAACTTGCGTTTTGATGAAAGTCTCTACCGCTTCTGGGGAGAAAACTTAGTGGATTTTACCACTTTTCAAGAATTCATTCCTGAAGTAGGAACTTATGAAAGTCGCCAACTTGGAGGTATTTTAGCTCCCGGTATGCTAGTGGAAGATTTTACATATACTTTGTAGTCGTCTTACGTAAAAACACCGTATTCTTGGTAGAGACGCAAAATTTTACGTCTCTACACCAAATTATAAAATCATCTATCTCTGTAAACTGCATTAATTACAATATCTTAGAACCTCTATCTTTTCTTGCTAGGAGGTGAATTGCGCTGGGTGAGGTTATCAATTTGCAATTGTTGCCGTCCGTTGGTGATAATTCGCAACATCTCCTTGAGATCCTGCTCGATATTTCCCAAAACGCCATCGGCATATACATCAGCACCATCTTCAATTTCTTGAGCATGAGCGATCGCAGTTTGTCGTATTTGGTCTAATTCTTGCTGACAAGCATACCGCTTGCGGTCAATTTCGGTGAGAGTTTCTTGCATTATTGCCTCACACTCTTGTTGGACTTGTCGCCGCAATTGTTCAGCTTCTTGTTCTGCGTGTTGAATAATATCGCTTTCAGCTAAGATTTGCGCTCTTTTTGCTTGCGCGGCCTCAACAAGTTGCTGTCCATACTCTTCTGCTTCCAGCAGAATTTCCTCCTTTTGTTTCAAAATTGCCGCTGCTTCTTGAAAAAGTGATGGTAAGGCCAACCGGATGTAATCAAGCTGATCTAGTAGCTTTTCTTCGTCTATCAGTGTGCGTCCCGTCAGTGGAATCCTGAGACTAGAGAGAACCATTTCCTCTAGGCGGTTGAGTTCCTGCTGAATATCTATGGTTCCCGATCCACCGAGATACTCTTCAGGGGGGGGATTGCTTCCGTTGAGATTGGGTTCAACATTGGAGAGTTGTGATTGTAGCATTGGTATATATCTAGGGCAATGTGTTGGGGAACGAGATGATCGATACAACCACCAAACCTTGCAATCTCTTTTACCACACTACTACTTAAAAAACTATACTCATTTGAGGTTGCGAAAAAAACTGTTTCTATTTCGGTAGAAAGAGTTTTATTAGTGTGAGCCATTTGCAGTTCCACTTCAAAATCTGACACAGCCCGTAAACCCCGGAGCAGAACTTGTGCTTGTCGCATTTGGGCATAGTTGACAGTCAGACCGTCGAAGCTGTCTACTTCTATATTAGGTAGATGTTGTGTAGAAACACGGATCTGCTCTAGCCGTTGCTGCACGCTAAAAAGTGGCATTTTGTTAGGATTCCGTAGTACAGCGACAATCACCCGTTCAAACAGCCGACTACCGCGCTGGATGAGGTCAAGGTGTCCCAATGTGATGGGGTCGAAGCTACCAGGATAAATGGCAATCACAATTTTAGATATATCAAAGTTGTTTAGGTGATTATATCGAAACCGTTTTGTGTAACTTACTCAAATCTACCATCTTGTGTTCTGAGTAAAAGTGCAAAAATGAAGAGTGCTGAGTTAAAAGTTACAGAAGTTCAGAAGTTGAGGAACTTAGCACTCAGTTGGTCAATTGTTCTTGTGGCATAAGTTATGCTCAACTAGGCGTTAGGAATTAGACTCCTAAATATGGATGTTGGATTTTTACTTGCGTCCCCCCAATATTGTGGAGGATTCAAGTGTAGCTCCGGTATTTCAAACTTAAAAAACTCCGTACTTAGTAAAGTGCGCGGGTAGTTAACGAACTTTTCTAGGTAATTTTTCATGGCACTGGATTTTTCCACCTTGCCCTTGGCGTTTCAATTTACTTCTCCAGGACCGATTCTGGTAAACATAGGGATACTAACTATTCGCTGGTATGGCTTGTTGATTGCCACAGCAGTATTGATTGGCGTTATCCTTTCCCAGAATTTGGCAAAGCGCCGTAATGTTGATCCAGAGTTGCTAGGCGATTTGTTCTTTTGGTTGTTGATTGGGGCAATTCCCGGCGCACGGCTATATTACGTTTTGTTTGAGTGGTCAAAATATGCCCCAACTCCAGGAAAAATATTTGCTATCTGGGAAGGAGGTATTGCCATTCACGGAGCGATTCTGGGTGGCGCTTTGGCAGCTTTAATCTTTGCCAAAATTAAGCAGGTTTCTTTCTGGCAACTGGCAGATTTAGTCGCACCTTCGCTGATTTTAGGGCAAGCGATCGGGCGTTGGGGCAATTTCTTCAATTCGGAAGCTTTTGGCAATCCCACTGATTTACCCTGGAAACTGTATATTCCACCAGACCATCGTCCTCTAGAGTATGCTGGTTTCGATTACTTTCATCCCACTTTCCTCTACGAATCTTTATGGGATTTAATGGTGTTTGCGCTGCTAATAACGTTATTTTTCCGGTCTTTATCCGGTAAGCCACGTTTGAAGGTAGGCACGCTGTTTTTAGTTTACTGGCCAGCCTACAGCTTAGGACGCTTGTGGATCGAAGGTTTTCGCACTGATAGCTTAATGCTGGGGCCTTTACGGATAGCACAAGTAGTCAGTTGTCTAGGAATTTTCTTAGGATTATTTGGGTTAGCTTGGCTTTATTTACTCAAACGCCCTTTGTCTGATGTCGTTCCTACTGCTCAGGGAAATGAGGGGAATAGGTAGTAGGTAGGTAGTGGGGCAGGATGAATGAAAAATAAAAAATGCCCCAGAATATTCTCTAGGGCTTAACCAGGGTGCATCTACCATTACTCTCTACTACCGAAAGAGGATGAATCCGGAAAGATACTGAAGAATTTGCCAAAAAAAATTTTGAGGGATTGCCGTGTGTTCTTTTATAAGTGAATATACAGAAAACCTCAGCTCTAAAAACACACTATATGCTATGAAACCATCTGTGTACATTGTGGGAGCAGGCCCAGGAGATCCTGATTTATTAACGGTTAAGGCGCAGAAACTACTGGCTGTTGCTGATGTAATTTTATTTGCTGATTCTTTAATACCTGAACAGATTTTAGAACTTTGCCGAGAAGATGCGGAGATAATTAGGACTGCGAATCAGACCTTAGAAGAGATTTTGCCGATTATGATCGATAGGGTGCGATCGCAGCAAAAATCTGTCATCCGTCTCCATTCTGGCGATCCTAGTCTATACAGCGCCATCCATGAGCAAATGCACCTCCTAGCAGAGGCAAATATTCCTTTTGAAGTTATACCTGGTATCAGCGCCTTTCAAGCCGCTGCTGCCAAACTCAAAGTAGAACTGACTGTCCCTGGTTTAGTCCAAACCATTATTTTGACACGCATCAGTGGACGTACAGAAGTCCCCGCCACTGAAGAATTAGCCTCTCTTGCGGCACATCAAGCTAGCCTCTGCTTATATCTCAGTGCGCGTCACGTCGAAAATGCCCAAGCCAAACTACTCGAACACTATCCAGCCGAAACCCCCATTGCGATTTGCTTTCGCATCGGATGGCCTGACGAAAAAATCAGGGTTGTCCCCCTTAACCAAATGGCAGACTGTACTCATCAAGAGAAACTAATTCGCACTACACTTTATATAATCAGTCCAGCACTCTTGCCAGCAACAGGGCGATCGCGTTTATATCACCCCGAACATAGTCATCTATTTCGCTCATCTCATCACTAAATCCTGGGGCATTGGGTATTTTGTACTTGTTTTGTCATGTAATAGACAACACAAAGCAAAGTTAGTTACCTTTTTTAAGGCTTGATAGCAAGTACAAAGTTCCGAGTTATTGACACGGAGTACGATAAATAATCATGCATGACCTATCGTTACAGTCAGGTTATTGCTGGATTAGGCAGAGGTTAAATAGTGTTTGAAATCAGGAGACGACGGAGTAACCCCAGGTGGAATATCACAGAAGACTTTGCTGGGTACATATTTATGATGCCCACCATTCTAGTTTTAGGAACTTTTGTAGTCTTACCAATTCTCTACGCCATTTTTCTTTCCCTGCAAAAAGTTCAACTTCTCGGCGGTATTGAGTACGAGTTCATCGGTTTTCGGAACTTCGCACGATTAGCTGAAGATGAACGGGTTTGGATTGCTTTGAGAAACACCGCCGAATATGTAGCCATTGTTGTACCAACTCAAACTATCCTGGCTTTAATTCTGGCTGTAACTCTGAATTCGGGGATTCGTGGTAAAAACTGGTGGCGCATCGTCTATTTTTTGCCGACAGTCACTTCTTCAGCAGTACTGACGCTCATCTTTATGTGGATTTATAACACCGATGGACTACTAAACGATCTTCTCGCTTTTGTGGGGCTACCTACTTATAACTGGTTGGGTGATCCGGCAGTTGCGCTCAAAGGCATTATGATCATGAACATTTGGTCAACTGCGCCGTTTTTTATGGTGATTTATCTGGCAGCGTTGCAGGATATCCCTCAAACACTATATGAGGCAGCAGAACTTGATGGGGCAAATGGATGGCAAAAGTTTATCTACATTACTATTCCTTTACTTCAGCCTGTAACCTTCTTTGTGGTAGCAGTCGGGGTGATTGGCACTTTTCAACTGTTTGATCAGTCCTACATTTTCTCTGGCGGTACTGGCGGGCCAAACAACGCCACCTTAACTGTGGTGCTACTAATTTACCAAGCTGTGTTTCGGAATTTACAAATGGGATATGCAGCTGCGATCGCCTTTTTGTTGGCAGCGGTGATCATTAGCATCACCTTGATTCAGCGGCGACTTTTTGGAGGCGAACGGATTTGACTAAAATCGCTAGTTTCTCCTGGCTCAAAGCCCTGTTATACCTATTGCTGACACTCTATGCCCTCATCACTCTAATTCCCTTCCTCTGGGCACTGTCAGCATCATTTAAGCCACTAAGAGAGATTGTCGGCGGTGAACCTAATTTTCTCCCCAAAAATTTCACTCTCGACAACTATAGGCAAATCTTTCTCCAAGAACCGCTATTTTGGCGTTGGTTGTTCAATAGTGTGGTAATTGCTGTCAGCGTCACTCTTTTAAACTTGTTGTTAAATTCAATGGCTGGTTATGCCTTGGCGAGACTGCGCTTTGTGGGTAAACGCTTTTGGTTCTTCCTAATTTTGGCAGTACTGGCAGTACCGGCGCAAATCACCTTAATTCCGACATTTTTGATTTTGAAAGCGATCGGCTGGCTAAATTCTTACCAAGGGATGATTGTACCCAGCATGGTAAATGCCACTTTCATCTTCATGATGCGGCAGTTTTTTGTTAATTTTCCTAAAGAATTAGAAGAAGCAGCTCAACTGGATGGCTTAAACCCCTTGGGAATTTTCCGACATATTGTCTTACCTTTGGCAAAACCAGCACTGGCAGCACAGGCAGTTTTTGTGTTTATGGGAAGTTGGAATAATTTTTTACTGCCTATAGTTATCCTATTTGACCCAGAAATGTTTACCCTCCCCTTGGGGCTGAACACCTTCAAAGGTCAATACATCAGCTATTGGAACTACATTATGGCGGCTTCTATGGTCTTCACCCTACCAGCTTTAGGCATTTACGCCTTTTTTAACCGTTACTTTATTCAAAGCGTCACGTTTACCGGAGGAAAAGGTTAATAGTTATAGGGCTTTGGGCTTATCCCAAGCGTATTGCATTAGTTATTTCTCCCCGTGTCCAATGCCCAATGCCCAAACCGTATTTTAGACAACAAATTGCACTCTTAACGTGATATTGGTATTAGAGCGACTCAATCTCTATCTATCAGTTAACAAGCATTATGGGTTTTGCAGACCTATCGATCGCAGAGATATCAGCCAACTACAGCATTCCTGTAGAAAAATTGTTTTCTCTGTGTAACCAACTCTTAATTGCCTACAAACACCAAAAGACCCATTTGGCGTTAGAGGATGCAAAGGCAATTATTTCCCAAATATCGTCTGAAATATGCCCAAAAGGTACTAGCGACTTGGTGGTTGATCACGAAGTCACTTAAAGGGTTATCTCGGCTTTGGCTAATCACTGATAGCTAATGACAAAAAACAATGAGTCATTAGCAATTAGCAGCTTGGAGATTGAGAATCGCGTTCTTAGCTGTGTTGAGCGTTAAAATATTTAAGGGGAAACAATGTTTAAAAGACTAATTGGCGTTGTTGTAGTTACTGTTTTACTCACGTTTCAGTTGATTGTCGGTAGCGCGGGAGCAGTGGAACTGGACGAAGCGATCCGAACAGTACCATCAAATGCTCAAGGTGATACCGTCGTACTTAGCCTTAAACAAGTCAAAGAAGGCAAACGCTTATTTAATTACGCTTGCGCCCAATGTCATGCTGGGGGAGTTACCAAGACAAACCAAAACGTGGGACTCGCTCCAGAAGACCTAGCATTGGCAACACCCAACCGTAACAACATTGAAGGCTTGGTGGATTACCTGAAAAATCCCACTACTTACGACGGGGAAGAAGAGATTTCCGAAATACACCCCAGTATCAAGAGCGAAGATATTTTCCCAGCAATGCGAAATCTGACGGATGATAACTTGGAGGCGATCGCCGGTCATATTCTCTTACAACCAAAAATTATTGGCACTAAGTGGGGAGGTGGAAAAATTTATTACTAAATCCCTGAATTAGTACTGAGTCATTGGGAATAGGGCATTGGGCATTGGGAAGAATTCATTCCCCATTCCCCATTCCCCATACCCCATTCCCCATTCTTAAAAAAAATTGTATCTATGACAGATTGTCATATTTGGCGTTGATTTTATTTAAAATGAGAAAGGAAAAAAAATTGTTTGTTAGGAGAGACCTATGAAATTGATTTCGGCAAGCTGGCGACGCCTTAGTTTAGCTGTGTTGACAATCCTTTTAGTTGTTAGCAGCTTCACTGTTTTTACTCCCAGCGCTTCGGCTGAAACATACAAGGTGAAATTGGGTAGCGATAAAGGAATGCTGGCATTTGAACCGAAAAAGTTGACAATTAAACCAGGAGACACAATTGAATGGGTGAACAATAAAGTTCCTCCCCATAATGTTGTGTTTGATGCTGCCAAAAATCCCAATAAGAGTGCTGATTTAGCCAAATCTCTGTCTCATAAGCAGTTGATGATGAGTGCTGGTCAAACCACAAAAACAACTTTCCCCGCAGACGCACCTGCTGGTGACTACACCTTCTACTGCGAACCTCACCGTGGCGCTGGCATGGTTGGTACAATCACTGTCGAAGGCTAGAAACATCGTCGTTGACACAAAATGAATGATTTTGTCAATGAAATTAGCAAAGAGGAAGATGCCACACTCCTAGAGTGATGCAAAAAATGGATAGCGGTAACGAGTTTTATCCCAGCCTAAGACCATAAGCAACCTGTTTGCATGGAGGGGTGAACTCGTTACCGCAAATTTTGATCAAATTTAACTTAATCAGAGATTAATCACGTTTATACTCTTGCTGGAGGCTTGTTGCGAGGGAATTCTTTTGAGAATACTTTTATTAATCTTACTGTTGGCGATCGCTCTATTCAAATTTACATTCATTAGTCCAGCACTAGCTGCCGAAACATCCAACGGTGCCAAAATTTTCGATGCTAACTGTGCTTCTTGCCACATAGGGGGCGGTAATATCCTAATTAGCCAGAAAACTTTGAAAAAGGAAGCATTGTCAAAGTACCTAGAAAATTATGATAGCGACTCAATCCAGGCGATTATCTATCAAGTGCAGAATGGTAAAAATGCCATGCCTGCTTTTAAAGACAAGTTAAGTCCTCAGGAGATTCTAGAGGTAGCCGCTTACGTTTTTCAAAATGCAGAACAAGGCTGGTAAAGTTGCTCTACTGTCTACTTCTTTTAGGGTGGGTTAAAAAGGCTGCCGTAGTTAAAGGTTGGCTTTTCAGCCTACCCGACAATATACAATAATTTATTTATTGGAAATCCCTCAATGCATTTACTTCTAGGACTTACGCACTATACAAATTAACTGTGATGTGAATTAAGGAAAATAGGCTGTTTCAGGCTTTTATTAATTATCCTTATGATCGTAAATAGACCACGCTGTAGAGGTTTAGCATTGCTAAACCCTTACGAAAGATGTGGCTTTTAACCATATCCATATTTGGTATTTTTTGTCAATGCGTAAGTTCTAACTTATTAGAAACTTCTAACAAACTTCAAAGCTCAGTACATTTATGACGAACTGGCGATCGCCAATTCGTCAACTGCTAAAAACGATATTTTAAAGATGAATGATAAATTCAGAATCTTTATCATTCATCACTTTTAGCTTCTTCTTAATCCAAAATCACCTGCTGCTGATTATTTTTCTGGATTAGACTTTTGTCTGTTTTCCTTCACTTGGCGCAATTGTTTTACTAATTTTTGCTCCGATTCAGCCGCGGGTGTAGGTTGATTGCTATTGACTTCCGGTGCAGCTAAAGGTTTGAGAGTACCCGCCGATGAGGACGCAGGCTGGTTTTTTCTGATTCGTAGTTCAGGTAATAATTTTGGAATACCTGTCTGTGAGAACGCAGGTTGATTGCCATTGACTCTTGGTGCAGCTAATGGTTTAAGAGTATCCGTCGGGGAGGACGCAGGTTGGTTGTTTTTGATTCGCAGTTCAGGTAATGGTTTAAAAGTACTTGCTGGTGAGGGTAAAAGCTGATTGCTATTGACTCTCGGTGTAGATAATGACGAGGGCTTTTGCTCTGGAGTAACCCCAGTGGTGTTGTTACTGTTGTTTTGGAAAAGCAGGTTAAATGGATAAGAACTGATTTGTTTATCTCCCTTGGGGGATTGTTTGTTGAAAAATTCCCTGGCTTTTGTTTGCAATTCCGGGGAGATAAGCTTGTCTTGGAACTTGATATCTAAGACCTTGCCATCAGCATCTACCACCAATACACCCAAAACAGCACCTTCAAGATTCGGTTTATCCGTGGCTAATATTTCGCGGATAACTGGTTTTTGTTCGGCGTTAGGGTACTCTTGCAGGACTTCTTTTCTCAGGTTTGCGTATGAGTCTAGCTGGGCGATTGCCTGTTGAGTTCCCTTCGTCGATAAATCGGCTGCCTGGGGCGTGTTTCCCCTAGTTCCGATTAAAGTATCCCCTGACGTTGGAGCTTGTTTCAGAGAATTTATCAGCGAGTTTTGAGAAAACTTAGACGCATCATTACCCGGTTGCGTCATTTGTGAAGTCGTATTTCCCTGTGCTGTTGTGATAGAGGTAGTGTCAGATAAATTTGGCGATTGGGCAGTCTGCAAAATATCATCAGGTATTCTCTGCGACTGCAATTCTGGCAACCTATTTACAGCCAACGGCTTAGATACTTCGTACTTAGTGGCACTGTCATTCAAACGCGGAACTGATGGAGAAAATTTAGCGTTATCGTTGAATTTAGAACTGTCAACTTTAGAGGCATCAAATCGCAGATTTTCACTAGGAATCATCCGCAAAGACTGCCTTGTAGGTAGGGATGAAATCCGATAGTTATTCGATGATGGGGGTAGCGGCGGCAGCACTAGCTGACTGGATGGCAGTGGTGGAGGCAATGGAGGTAATGCAGTTTGGGCGCTAAAATTCGGAGGAGAAAGCGGCGCTACTGGGGGAAATTGTTGTAAACCAACTTCGGGTGTGCTTTGCGGCAAACGGCTTTGGTCGGCTTGGCTCAATTCCAAAAGTCCGACTGTTTTTGATGCTGTTGCTTTGGACTTGTTAGAATCCATAGGCATCAATGGCACAATCATGGCGATCGCACCGTGCATACCAAGAGAGGCTAAAGCTGCTATCCCAATTGGCTGGCTGATGATGTCTGGTATATTTTTCAGTAGGGAGGCGTAAGACATAACTGTTATCGTTCACTCGGCTCAGTTGCAGTTGACTAGCGATTTTCTTTTTTAGACTACCTATATTGCAATGTAGATAGTCTCTTTAAGGAAATAATAACTTCCTAACAGTGGCTATGGAAACGTCAAGATTGCCATTTATGCAAATTTTTAATTTATCAATGACGCTGGATCATATCTTCAAAGTTGAGTTTACTAAAGAGATGTTTGAAAACTTACTTCTTTTGATTTTTTATTCTTAATAACGCACACACTTATAAAAGTAGGTCGGCGTAAAAATTGTAGTTCGATAAGGCAGTAGGTAATAGGGTTTTAGCCTAGTTGATCAATATCCACATAGTTTGGTTTTATTGTGCCAACTTACTAGTATCTTGGATATCTATAAAGTTTCAGTTAAAGCACAAGTCTGAGTAGATCAGGACATTTCCTGAGGTTGCCTTGTCTTTTATACTGTTTTGTAGTTAACTAGGCTTCTGTAATAGATGGCACACCTGCTTGTCCTAGACTAATGCCTATGTAAAAATACTACCACATTAGCGACCCATAAAACTGTTGCAAATTGTACAATTTTATTGACATTCTAGTTTTAAACCTCACCCAAGCTATTTGGGTTTTTATCAAAGGAGTCAGTCATCCGATCGCAATTCTAGCTCCTGAATCCTGACTGTTTCTTCATTAAAAAACTTCAAACCCTCAATCATTGCAGCCAAAATTAAAAATGCCGTTACCGATAGTTATTTTGCCTGGATATTTAGAAAGTGCGATCGCTTATCGCCAACTAGAACAATCCCTACAACAGTTGGGTTTTACTGCCGTCACAGTACCACTGCGACGACTTGACTGGCTTCCCACTCTTGGAGGAAGACCTGTAACACCAATTCTGCAACAACTTGATCGCACAATCAAGCATACATTGCAGCAATATAATACTACTCAAATTAACTTGATTGGTCACTCAGCCGGAGGTTGGATATCCCGCATTTACATGGGAGAAAAGCCCTATTCGGCACGCGGTGGTGTCAAACCATTTCTCTGGGAAGCGCATCCTCTAGTTGCAACTCTCATCACCTTGGGTACACCCCATATTAGCCAAGAACGCTGGACGCGCTTCAATCTAGATTTTGTCACCAATAACTACCCAGGAGCTTTTTACAAAAACGTTCGTTACGTTTGTGTCGCTGGCAAAACGATCTTTGGAGAAAGGCAACGCGGTAGCTGGTTAGCTTACAGTAGTTACCAATTAACTTGTGGTAAGGGTAACACTTGGGGAGATGGAATCACACCCATTGAAGCCGCTCATTTGGAAGGAGCAGAAAATCTGGTGATTGAAGGTGTGAGGCATTCTCCCAGAAGTCCCGGCATTTGGTATGGTTCACCAGAACCCTTAAAAACTTGGGTGCAATATTTGATTTAAAAAACTTTATTTTTTTTATCATAAATGCAACATTTATTAATATTTCTTAGCTAAAATTGTAATAAGAATAAATAATTAGTTAAGAAAAGGAGGGGTGAGCTATGCAAAGCACCCAGTTTGATCGGATTTTGCGACGAATAGCGACGATATTATCAGTCGTGATTTTGACTTTGTGCTTAGTTTATGTGTCTACCGGAGTTTTGATTGCTTTTTATTACGAACCGACAGCCGGCGGAGCTTACAATTCCTTAAAGATGATTAATACACAACTGGAATATGGCTGGTTGTTTCGGAGAGCGCATGATATTGCTGGTAATGCGGCAATTGCGATCGCCCTGATTCAAATTGTGGTGATGTTTTTAGGTCGGCAATTTCGCAAGAGTTGGCTAGTGGCTTGGATTAGTGGGATTTTGTTTACCCTAAGTGCGATCGGGCTGGATTGGACAGCGATGATCCTAGATTGGACTCAAGAGGGATACTGGCGTTTTAGCATTGAGTTGGGAACCATCCAAGCCATTCCTTTTATTGGTGGGCAACTACGCGACATTTTGACTGGTGGTGGAGCCATCAACACAACTACCGTCGAACACCTTTACACAATAAACAGTTATCTTCTTTCGGTGGCGACACTAATTCTTGCCGTAGTAAATTTATCGGCTTTAATATGGCAGGAATGGCAAATGTATCAAGCTGAGTTAGGAGTTAGGAGTTAGGAGTTAGTAACGCACCATTGCAAGTTAAATAAGAATTGCACGTTATTAAATTTGCGTTCCTTAGGAGTTAGGAGTAGTGGAAAGCTCAGATAATTGAGCCAGGGATAAATCTTCAACCTCTGGTAACTT
>JBBSCU010000078.1:0-20019 GCA_038249935.1 Chroococcales cyanobacterium | reverse complement strand
CATTAATAGAAGTGGGTTCAGGAACGGGTGCAGCAATAGGAGTTTGACGAATTGTAAAAGAATTGTAGAAATCGTTTCCGCCTAAATCATCAGGGACATCAACAGAAAATGTGAAATCGACAGATTCACCAGGAGTGATAGATCCCCCAGACCAATCCAAATTGAAAGAGCCATCTTGGATGAGTTGCGTAAACTTGGACGAGGTTGGTTGAGGGTCGGAGCTTGAACCGTTGAAGTCAAAATCTGGAATTGCAAAGCCAAAGGGGACAAGAATTAACTCAGGTGGTGCAAAGTTATCATTGACACCAAAACCAATCTTGAAGTTAAAGCCATTCCAGATAGAGTTTGTATTATTCACAACTGTTTCGCTAAACAAATACTCGGTTGTTCCTCCTGAAGGTTCAACGAAAAGTTGGGTATCAATGGGGGCTATAGCTTGAAAAGTTTTAGGGGTACAAGATAAGCCGGGAAAGTTCAGGATTTGATTCGGGCTGGAGGCGACGCTATGATCATTATTAGGAAATGGTGTTGTAACAGAAGTTTGAACCTGTGGACAAAATACATCACCTAAACCTAATCCTGTAGGTGGACTTATATCACTAATGGTGCGAGCTTGTGAGGCTCCACTTAAGTATAAAGAAATTGTTAAAGTAGTGGCGAGGGTTTTACCTATTCCTGTGATTCTGTGATACATTTTTAAGTTGTTGGAAATAATGACAACCACATTTTACCAGAATCTAGGCATCAGACAGACTTTTAATAGTCTCCAATGAACAATACTTCCACGCCAGTAAACAAGCCGACAACTGAACCAAATAAATACTACTTTTATAGTAATAAAATCTTTAAAAACTAAGACTCTTGAAAGAATATATATGGCAACTCTAAATGAGTTATGAACAAAAAGATCCCCGACTTCTTTGAGAAGTCGGGGGTCTAAGCCTTTCGATGTTTGCAAATCAAATAGGATTGCTATATTAGGTTGGGGATATCCTCAAAACATAAATAGGCATCCCGATCCGTATTGGGCAATGGGGCGGCTTAGTCTAACTCAAGGTATTGTATAATGGCAAAGATTTAGATTCGGGCAAGAATATCGAAAATCCTTCTGATGTTAGCCAATCTACTAAATCTTGCGCCAAGATTTGCTTTTCATGTAAACTGTTAGAAAAGTCAATGATAGAAACTTTCTTATTAAATTCTTTATTGTTACTTTCTCAAGTACCTACCCCGGAACGACAATTCTCAGATTTAAAAAATCAATTAGAAAAATTTGGGTTTCAGGTAATAATTGATTTACCACCAAAGCGAGGTGCTTATGGGTTATTAGAAGAGTCCAGCAAAAAAATTTGGATTAATCCAGTAGTTTTTGACCTACACATTGGTACTCAGACTCTAATTCACGAAGCTGTTCATGCCGCGCAAGTATGTGCGGGAAAAGGGAAATTAAAAACTTTAGGTTTAAATGTTCAGCCAATCAATTATGCTCGACCGTTTTTTATGCGGTATACCAATGTCCACAGGCAAGATTTAGAAAGAGAAGCTTATGCAGTACAAACTCAACCTAATAGTTTTGAACTGGCTATATCTCTTCTTCAACAACACTGTAAATAATGTATAAGTATAGATATTCTAGCAGCTAGGGTATAGTTTAATTTGTATAAGTACTTGTTTAACGAATTATAACAATATTATCTTTGGCAACTTGGGATCAGCGATAGACTAAGAAAAATTCCTTAAGGAAGCATTGATGCCACGAGCAAACGGGATTAAAAGTGAAATGTCTGCACAGGAATTGCCTACAGTTTCAGATGAAGATACGGAAACAATCGAAGAAGAGCTTGAACCAGTAGTTTCAGATGAAGATAGGGAAACAATTAAAGAAGAGCTTGAACCAGTAGAAGATACCCAGAATATTGACGACATCTTAAACTCATTAAAAAGCTTACTGAGTTCCGTAGAAAAGCTCCAAAAAGTCCGCCAAGAAGTGGGCGAGATCAAACCTTTGATTGGGCGGATGCTCGATGGAGAACTGGTTGCTGGTGAAGAACTTGAGCAACTCAAAACAGGAGTGAGCGGTCTTTCTCGCCTTGTTCGTGCTTATAGTGACCATCAAGCAGCGCTGGCTAAAGCACAACCTGCTAGAAATTTACTAGATCAAGTGCTGAAAGAGCGTAAAACTAATTAAAATAAGATGCGATCGCCTCTTTTAAAAAAATGCGATCGCACCCTAATTATCCAAATGCGATTATCTTGAAAAAATGCTCGTAAACTGAAGGTGTAACTTAAACTTCAGTTCATCCAATGAAGTCTTTACAAGATTACACCTAGAGTAAACAAACTAATTTGTGCCTTGTCTATCAATAGATTTTTCAGGAGGTTTACCTGCATTACGAACATTGACAATCTTGCCAAGCAATTCAAACCAGAAAGGCGCACCCATCATGATTGCAAAACCACTGATAATCCAACCCAAAAAGCTCCTAAGTGGCGGCCAGAACCATCCTTTACTTTCTTCTGCCTGCTGCTTCAGATTAGTCTCGTCCCGACCGAAGGGCAATGAAATAGACGAATTGACCTTTTGACGAACACATTCCAAATACTGAGTGTTCGCACCTGTATTATCTTTAATAGACAAACAATCTTTTGTTACCAATTCTGCATTCGCATTAAGCGCTTCCCGTAGGGCGGAGTCTGTCGTTAACCGACTGATGATATGAAAGCTGTCTGCGTTTACAGCAATGGCAAGTAAGAAACCAATCAGAAAGGCAATTCCTTTAGCATTACGTTTGTAAACTCCTGATGCTCGCTCCATTGAGCTATCAAACCACACCTGAACTTCAGTTTTGAATTGATAGATTTCATCCTCCACAGATTGCACTTGAGTTTGAGCATATCTGAGATTAATCTCAGCACGTTTTGCTAAAACAGCCAAGCTTTTTCGAGTTGAATCAGGCAGGCGGTTTCCTATTTCTTCAATCTCTTTCTTAATATCTTCGTAAGCTTTATAAATCTCATTATTCTTATCGAGATTACCAAACTCATCTTGAAAAGCCTTGTAAGTCTTACTCAGCTCTACTATTTCCTGTCCTTTAACTTTTACTTCTCCAATTACCAGATCCAAAATATGAGCAGGACTGGGTTGTAGTCGGCGGATTAATTCATCAGTGTTGTTGTAGCTTGCATTGTTATACTTAGAATCACCTTGGTAGAAAATCCCATTTTTTAAAGACTTTAACTGAGCAATGAATTTTGTAACCTCAGTGTCTCCGTTTGGTTCATTTAGAGTCTGATTTTGTGAACCTAAGGGATTATTTTCTTGCTCTTCTGAATCCTGCTTTTGAGAAGATGGGGAAATACTAGGAGTAAATAGCTTGGATGTTTCAATCAAGGAATCAATTTCATCCCTGATCCGATTTATGCTAGTTAAGAGAGTCGTTCTTCCATTATATAAATCAACACTAATAGCATTAAGTTTACTTTGAAAAGTCTTAAATTCGCTTTCTAAACTTTGACGAGTTTCATCCATAATACTTAAATTTTTATCCTTAATGTAACCCTCAACTTTCACAAGAATTTCATCTTTAATCATCCTTTGCAGGTTAAATACTGTGATCTTTTGAGAAATATCAGAGAGATTAAGCCTCTCCATTAATGTCGATGCAAAGGTTTCTGAAGGCATATAGGAAGGCTCATTGCCGTTCAACGTAATATTATCTTTTCTTCCCAATGTGACAAAAAATCGAGATACGTGACGTAGCCATGCCTCGATACCTTCTTTAGATTCTTGACTAATATTTTTAATTAGAGGGTTGCCATATAACTCTTTGACGATATTCTTTACCTTTTCATCATTTGCTGTTCCCTCACCACCCGTCAAAAGAATTTCAATTGACTTTTTTAGGTGGGCAGCACGCCACTGTAAAAGTGTGGTTAATATCTCCTGAATTTCTGAGGCAATTAAGCTTAATATTAGGTAAATGAAAATTAAGCCGATTACCAGATTTAAGATAAATGGCAAGCTCATTTATTATGTTCACTTGATTTTAAGTGCTTTTAACATAAAGGCAATTTATCCAAAAAGCAATAATATTAATAAAGAATATTATAAAAATTAATATAGTGTCTCATTTGTAATGTATTTACTCGACACTGATACCTGTACCTTATCTATTGCCTGAATAGTAGCCAGTCATGGAAAAACTTTTAAACACTAAGCTTTTATGCGTCTACGCCATCTTTAGCGCTATATTTATTAGGGAACATCTTATAAATGATTCTTATGATTGCACAAACGCTAGATAAAATTACCACAGTTCAAGAACAACGGTTTCTTTTACCAGGCCATTACACTTGGGAAGAATTTGAGAAAATTGAAGCCTTAACCGCAGATGCGCCAGGTTTACGAATAACTTATCTTGATGGGTGTGTGGAATTTATGACTCTTGGTGAACAACACGAGATTCTCAAAAGTATTCTAGCTATATTGCTAGAAACATACTTTTTTGAATTAGGTATAAATTTTATCCCTGTAGGTAGCGCTACCCGTCGAGCAAAAGAAAAGGGTGCTTCCTTTGAACCTGATGAATCTTATTATCTAGGCGAAAAGAAAGAAAATCCTGATTTAGCAATTGAAATAAATATTACTAGCGGTAGCATAGATAAATTAGAAAAGTACAAGCGGTTTAAAATTACTGAAGTCTGGTTTTGGGAAAATAATCAGATATTTGTATATCACCTCAATAATGATAATTATGAGCAAATTATTCAAAGTCAATTACTACCAGAATTAGATATAGATTTGTTAGCACGTTGCGTTTTAATGCCTTTAATACTTGAAGCTAGAACAGAGTTTATTAAAGGAATTCGGCAGTAATATTTTAAGGCGATGAAAAATGACTGTACAAGAAAAAACTCAACGAATTCAAATAAATTTAGATTTATCGCCAGAACTTTATGAGACACTAAATAATCTGGCACAACAGATTAACGGAGATAATGCTGAGGTGCTGCTAAAAGCGATCGCACTTCTAGAAATAGCGGTAGAAGCCAAGCAAAAAGGTAAGCATATCTGGATTGCAGACGAGAACCAAAACCTTGAAACTGAAATTATTGGCATCTAAGCAGCATGACAGATTTAACAGATTTATCGAAGATAATTGCCAACAAAGGCGACAAACCACTAATTTTGTCAATAGTAAACTTACAGTCACAAGAAGACGCAGAACTTGAGCGAAAGCTACGAGAACTCAAGTTTAAACAAGAACTTAGGAAAGATTGGATTTTATTTATTGTCAGAGATGTAGTAATTTTTCCTGCTGCCATTCTTTTCATTTTTGCTGTCAGTGGTTATTCCTTATTCACCCAAATTACTAAGTAAGCCGGTGAGAATAAATCAAACTAGATTAAGTAATGTAAAAAATATTGAGATTAGTTCGTAGTCAGGACTTTAGTCCTCTTATGAGGGCTGAAGCCCTCACTACAAACCTTGAATTATTCACGCCGATCTACTTAAGTGATTTATCTACTTATAGTTTACCTAGACAATAAACTCTTGCATTTTCATTAAATTTACCGACGAATTGATCTATTTTCGTTCTGGCTGCTTTTAAAGTATAAATAGTTATCTTGGCAAAAGAGTATCATATTCTACAAAAAGTTTCTTAGCTCCTTACAAGTATTAATTTGCTTGAAAAAGTTTGGACAAAATGCCAGCATTCTAGAAATTTGATTGCTATATTATATTAAATAACTATTCTGGCAAGGATTTGAAAGCTGTGCGGTATGATTTACAGGGATTGGAAATTAATCAGAAGGAATTGCAACATCTGACTAATTTACCTGTTAATGATGAACTTTTAATTATTATAAAGCCTCTGCTTAAACTAGGGAAATTATATATAAATAAAATCAAAGGTTCTGAAGGAGCAACTGTAGTTTTTATTGGATTTTCTACATTTGTTTTTAGCTATATTTTATTTGATATAATTATTAAGATATTTGTCACATGGATAACAATTCCATCCTGGCTATTGTTAATTGTTTTAGGTTTTTGGGTTAGTGGTCTTACGCAAACTGTTTTATATTTAATCTGGAAAAGCCGAAATAAATTTGTTAAGCTAAAAATGACAAATTCTCTGCAAATCCTGTTGAGTGATGTTGATAGATATAATACTGTTATTAGAGCAATAGATATCAACGATCAAATAGAAGAAGCTGGGAATCCAGAAGTGATTATCAAGGAAAGAGAGCGGGTTATCGAAGCGCTTAAACTCACAAAAGCTGATTTAGTTCGGGCTTTAAAAACAGAAAGGATTTTGAGGGAGAATAAGAGCTTTATCCTTAGTAACACAGAACTATTCGTCAACAATTTAGCAACTTTAACAGCCATGCAAGTAACTGAACAGGCTACTGAGCATGGAAGGTTACTCAACGAAGCATTACAAATTGCATTAGATGTACAACACGAAATGAAAAAATTACAGAATCAGCGTTAAACTAATTCATAACCCGTGATTCAGTTTTGTAATGGGGATTTAAAAAGCACTCCGTAATTCACTCGGTACTTAGCATTTTTTGAGTGAGTTGGAGAAAGCGTGGATGCTCAGGGTAAGCCTATAAACGCTGCTGAATGGGTTAGCTTCCAACCTAGTCGCCAGATATTCTCTAATGGCTTTTTTCCATAATCCTTCTCACAGTTGCGATCGCCGGTCTAACATAAAGAATATTCGTAAAACGATCGCTTACCCGCATGGACTGGAAAGAAGTTAGAGGCAACTGGGTAATCATTCCCCGAAATCCCATAGGTATCGTTCATTTTTTAGGAGGTGCATTTGTCGCCACTGCACCGCACATTACTTATCGCTGGCTACTCGAACAATTGGCAAGTAAAGGTTATGTTGTAATTGCTACACCTTTCGTCAATACATTGGATCATACTGCGATCGCCAAATCCGTGCTGTTAAACTTTGACCGCACCCTCGAACGCTTACACGACTCTGGGGCATTACGCAAGCTTTACTTCCCCATCTACGGCATTGGACACAGTATGGGCTGTAAGCTTCACCTGCTAATTGGTAGCCTCTTTAAAGTAGAGCGCGCAGGCAATATTTTAATCTCATTCAACAATTACGCTGCTAAAGAAGCTATCCCCCTAGTAGAACAGTTTAATTCTACTTTTGCCATCGAGTTTACCCCCTCACCCTTGGAAACCAACAAGCTTGTCCAAGAGCGCTACAGTATTCGGCGCAATTTATTAATAAAATTTAGCAATGACACCATTGACCAATCGGCAGCTTTAACCAAAATCTTACAAGAACGCTTTGATGCGATGGTCACAGCACAAACATTACCAGGAACTCACACAACACCTCTAGGTCAAGACATCAAATGGCAAGCTGGAACATCTTTCACCCCCTTTGACGCACTAGGGCAATGGTTTAAGCAAGAAGCATACCGCGACTTGAACCAGCTAAAAAGCACCATCTCCTTGTGGCTGAATCCTCTGGAAGCGCCATAATATTTTATGACTGTTAAAAGCCATGAATTCGACGAAAAAAGTAAAATGAGTTAGTAGTATCATACAGACATACTACTAACTTATCAACCCATACTGTATTTTTATTTTCCATTTTTGCAGCAAATTATTAATTAGTGGTTCCTGCAATTTTATATGTTTCAAATACTAATAATTGATGACGACTATTCAATAAAAACACTCCTGAAAAGGATGTTGGAAAAACAGGGTTATGAAGTAGTTGCTGCTAGTAGCGGCGAGGAAGGAATAGAAAAGGCATTAGCTTACCGCCCAGCACTAATTATTTGTGATTGGATTATGCCGGGATTGAGTGGTCTGGAAGTCTGCCACCGCATTAAAACAGACCCTAATTTTTTCAGCACATTCTTTATTTTATTAACATCCTTAGATTCAGTTGCCGATTGCGTCAAAGGGCTAGATGCTGGTGCTGATGATTTTATCTCCAAACCCATTGAACACAATGAATTACAAGCACGGGTAAGAGCAGGATTACGCCAGCATCAGTTAAGTAAAGATTTGCAAACCCAAAAGTTGCTTTTAGAAACAGAAATGTCAGAAGCCGCAGAATATGTGCGATCGCTTCTACCTGTTCCTATGACCGAACCCTTCAATATAAATTTTCGATTCATTCCCTCGCGGCAACTCGGCGGTGACTGTTTCGATTACTACTGGCTCGATTCCGATTATTTGGCAATTTACTTGCTTGATACTGCCGGACACGGACTAAAAGCTACTCTTCCCTCTATTTCAGTCCTGAATCTGCTTCGTTCTCGTGCGCTCAAAGGTTTGAATTACTATCAACCTAGTGATGTATTAAAGGCTTTGAATGATGCCTTCCAGATGAATTATCAAAATGACAAATACTTTACAATCTGGTACGGAGTTTACAACCGAATTGAACGCCAATTAATTTATGCTAGTGGAGGTCATCCACCAGCAATTCTAGTAACCGGCATAGAGCCAAGAAAGTCTGAAGTGAAACTCTTGAAAACCACTGGTATGCCGGTTGGTATGTTTCCAGAAGCAAAATATGTTGATGGGTTTTGCAATATTGAGAAATTCACCACACTTTATATTTTTAGTGATGGCGCTTATGAAATCACTAAATCAGATGGCACACTTTGGAGTTTAGATGCTTTTATTCAGCTACTAGTTAGCTTACAACACCCTCTTGATTGCCAACTTGATCAGGTACTAAGTTATTTAATCGCTCTGAACTCCAAAGATGCTTTTGATGATGATTTATCTATCTTGCAAATTAAGTTTGATGAATTAAATTTTGGAAACTAAAACCTGATCAAACTCTTCTTGGCTGGGAAATATTTCAAATACCTTATCCATATTAGTTAGTTCAAATAATATTCTGACTTGCTCATTAATCGAGCAGAGAACAAGCTGAGTATCAGCTGCTCGTAATGTTTTGAAAGCTAATACTAAAGCTCCTAAACCTGAACTATCCATAAAGGTTACATCTTGAAAATCAATCAACACAATTTTTGCACCCCTTTCTAGAATGTCAGTAATATTTTGCCGAAATTCTTGTGAAGTTGTAGCGGTCAAATTACCACTGAGCTTAATAACGTTCACTTGTTCTCTCATAATTATTTCAGACTGATTTGTGTAAATGATGTTCTGATTTTGCTATTATATAACATTTAAAAAATGCTTACAAGATAAAAATTAGAATTCGCTGTTGAGTAATTATTGATAAATAATCCCTAAAAAGTAAAGATAAATTATCAATATTTTAATCTGATTTTTTCCTTAAAAAGCAAATTTTGCTTTTTAAATTTGTTTAGTTAATAGTAATTTACTAAGGTAAAAATAGTTGGTATACATTTGATTTTCGTAGTCCAATACTAATCTACAATGCGAATTAACTGTTTTTCGGATTAATTACCAAATATTTTTGCAAATCAGTAAACTATAAAAATAGCCGTCATTGCAGGATGAAAAGTTTTCATATCAAGCATTTCCAAAGAGACGTAGGCTTCTCTGCGAGACGCTACGCGAACAGCGACGAAAATTCCTCAAACATCAGAAAGTTTCCGATCATAATCACTAATGAATATAATTGACTACTTGTGATGGTAGCCAGCATATAAATTTATTTATGTCCGATTACTTACATAATTGCAATAATTCCCATCTGGATTTAGAAACTCGACCAAAAAAGTTTGGTTTCAGCAGCGCCAAGCTCAAACCTATAGATTCAGCAGGAAACATTAAGGTAGTAATTTATTCTTGGCTAAGGGGAATAGTAATCACAAACTCAGCTCCACCTCCTGACTGCGAAAGTTGCATTTGAGTCAGTTGAAGTTCCTGAAGGGCTGTTTCTAAATCTTCTGTCTGCTGCTTGATTTGGGTAATGGTTTTGCTTCCGATCGCTGGAGGTTACATACACCACCACTTTCTGAGGTTCTCTCAGCTTATTGTCTTTGCTGCTTTAGTATTCGCAATATCTGTACGACTAACTCCCTCAAACAGGACTTACTTTAGCTCGATAAAGCAGTTTGTCACCTTGAAGATAACCAGTGTAGCGTACTTTGACTGGTTCACCTGGTTGTACATCTCCCTCCATCAATTGGTGCAACTGGGGATCATAAGGTATTTCGGCTCCCACGGGTGCGATCGCTTCCACTCCCCACGCCTGTAAAAGTTTTTCTAGGGGTTTCTGCACCAACGGGACTATTTTGACTGCTGCTAGCTGAGGATTTTCCTGGGCTTTCTGTGCTGCTGTTGGCCATTGCAATAATAAAGACTCCAGCAGTTGTAAAGTTGACTGCTGGAGTTCTTGTAGTAATATCTCTCGTTGCTGTTCTAGCTGAAGTTGCGATCGCTGGTATTCTTTTCTTAAATCTGCTATCTCTTGTAATAATTCTTGACTAGGCGTTGCTTTCTCTTGGATCAACTCTCCGGTTGAAAAAGTTGCGATTAACTCACTCAAGGGTATCTGTAGCACTAGCGACAGCTTGAGCAGCACATCTACCCGCATCTGCTCTAGCTGCGATCGCCGCAACCGCAAAAGTTGGCGCTCTGAAACACCAGCAGCGCGACTCAGGGCTTTAAAACTAGAAATACCCACCAATTGCATTAAATCTTGCAAGTTTTGGGTATTGGGCATTGGGCATTGGGTATTGGGCATTGGGTATTAGGTATTAGGTATTGGGTATTGGGTATTGGGTATTGGTATTGGTATTGGTATTGGTATTGGGCATTGGCGATTAAGTTTTTTCTCTATTCCCTACTCCCTACTCCCTATCCCCTATTCCCTATGCCCTATTTCCTATTCTTCCAGCAAACTTCTCAACATCCAAGCTGTCTTTTCGTGTACTTGCATCCGCTGAGTTAATAAATCGGCGGTAGGTTCGTCATTAACTTCCTCTAGGATGGGGAAAATAGAGCGTGCAGTTCTGACTACGGCTTCTTGTCCCTCCACTAATAAGCCGATCATTTCCACAGCTTTAGGGACTCCAGGAGTTTCTGCAATCGAACTTAGTTTGGCATATTCGCTGTAAGTTCCTGGTGCGGGATAGCCAAGCGCTCTAATTCTTTCGGCAATTAAATCAACCGCTAAGGCTAATTCTGTATACTGGGTTTCAAACATCAAATGCAATGTTTGGAACATCGGTCCGGTAACATTCCAGTGGAAATTATGAGTTTTCAGATACAGTGTATAAGTGTCAGCCAACAGGCGAGATAAACCCTCGGCAATTTTAGCCCTACTCACCTCGTCAATGCCGATATTTACATTTTTGACTGTTACTTTCGATGACATAATTTTCTCCTAATTAGGTTATATGTAATTGAGTATTGAGCATTGGGAATACTCTAATTCCCCACTGCCCACTCTCATTCTCTATGCCAAGTGCATCTTTAAAACGCTGTGGTTAGCTTTACGGACTCTGGCTAAAACGGTTTCTTTGCCTAAACGCTGGCAAGCTTCATACCGATGGCAACCAGAAAAGCCATAATATTGTCCATCTACTTCTAGGACATCAATGGGTTCTTGCTGCCCAATCTCCGCAATCGATTCCATTAAAGCTTGCACTTTATTTGGATCGTTTGCACGGGGCAATGGCCGTTTAATTTGATTTAATGGAATTTCTTGGACTCTAACCATAAAAAGTTTATCCAACTAGTTCTGTTTTGGATCTCTAGCTAAATCATAGTCATTATGACTTTATTTTGCAACTGAATGTTTGGAGCAAAACTGGTAATGGTATCATTGGAGCATTCATGCGACAAAAACACCGAGCTACAAAGCAATTGGAAAATCAGCTCCAACGCCGCGTCAAGGGGCAGAATGAGGTAGCCATGAAATTTTCGTTTTGGCGTTTTTCCTACACTGTACTGACAACATTTTGTCTATTGGGACTGACTGCTGCATCAGGGCCTAAGAGCAATATCCAGGATATAGAACTGAAAATTGGGATTGTGCAACGATTTGGCGAACAACCCACAGCCAAGCTGCAACTAGAACCCACAAAAGGCGATCGCTTAAAGCTAAAATTTAAAACGGGCAACAAGCAGCAAATCCTGGTAACAAAAAACCCTGTAAAGCTGGAAACAGTCATGCAAGCTTTACCCCAGGCAGCAATTGAAGAAGTGGTAGTTTTAGGCACATACCGTACTTTTGAAACTGCGGAAGACAGTGCTAACAAATGGCGTTCTCAAGGAATGAAGGTAGAAATAGCCCAGCCAGAACACTGGCAGGTTTGGGCGAAACGGGATGTTTACAGCACTCCTTTATTGCGACGCTTATTATTGCAGAACATCCAAGCTGCTACTAAAGAAAAAGTATATCTTGATACTAAGATTTTAAAACAAGTGCCGCGCGTGAGTTGGGTAGTGGATGGTAAGCGCTACAGCCCAAATGATTTGGAAATCAGCACCGATAAAAACTTGATTCGGGTGAATAAAAGTAATAAACCGGAGGATGCCCGTCTTTATGCAGGGCGACTGAATTTGCAGCCAAATGCCTACAGCACATACACTCTAGTTAACCAAGTACCCTTAGAAACTTATTTGCGTGGAGTTGTACCTTACGAAATTGGCACGGATGCACCAACAGCGGCGCTGGAAGCCCAGGCAATTCTCGCCCGCACTTATGCCTTGAGAAATTTACGCAGGTTTGCCGCAGATAACTATCAGTTGTGTGCTGACACTCACTGTCAAGTTTATTATGGGCTGAATGGAGCCGCAGCCAAAACAGATAAAGCGATCGCCTCAACCAGAGGTAAAATACTAACTTATCAAAACCAGCTAGTAGATGCCCTGTATTCTTCTACTACTGGTGGCGTTACCGCCTCCTTCAGCGATATCTGGAATGGTGAAGATCGTCCTTATCTACGCCCTGTACTGGATGCTGAGACTAATTTTTGGAACTTGTCTAAGCAGAGTTTAGCTGATGAAAAGAACTTCCAGAAGTTTATTAATACGCAACAAGGATTTAATGAAAGCAAGTGGGATGTGTTTCGTTGGCACAAGGAAACTGCTTTAGAGAATATTGTCAAGGATTTACAAAAATTTTTGCAAGTGAAAAACAGTCCTTATGCCAAATTTAAAACAATTCAGGCTATGGCAGTAGTTAAGCGAAGCCAAAGCGGACGTATCCTCGAACTTGCGGTTAAAACTGATAACAGTACCTTTATTCTCCACAAAGACGAAGTTCGCAGTGCCTTTGCCGCTCCTACAAGTACGCTTTTTTACATACAACCTTTGAACAAAGGCAAATCCAAACTGTGGGGATACGCCTTTATTGGTGGTGGATTAGGACATGGAGTCGGCTTGAGTCAAACTGGCGCTCAAAATTTAGCTAAACTAGGCTGGTCGAGTCCGAAAATTCTGCAATTCTATTATCCCGGTACTCAGATTCAAGTTCTCAGTGAGGAGGTTAAGCTTTAAGCTACTCACTGTATTTTTAGTTATGAATCGGAGTCATAACAATACGGTTCGGATAAGACTTGATCCCCCCAACCCCCTTAAAAAGGGGGGGCTAAGAATAGCTCTATTTCCCCCTTTTTAACGGGAGCCACCGCGGTCTTGGGGTCTCCCCAAATGGAGCAAGTGGCGTGGACTAAGGGGGATCTTTAAGGACTATGCACCTTAACCGAACCGTATTGGGAGTCATAAGACTTTTATTTGTGGCTTCCGACTCCTCTAGTTGGGTCGGAAGCCTTTGCTAGGACTTCTCTTTGGGTCTTACGCCTAGATGCGCTGCTTCTATTTTTTCAACATCAGTAACTCTTGCAAGAGGTTTATTGTTGAAGCGCCTAACTCTTAGTAGAGTTCTTCTTCTTTGTGAGTTTCAATTGTTACATCAGAGGTTGGGTAGGCAACACAGGTCAGCACATATCCAGCTTCTATTTGATCGTCATCTAAAAATGACTGGTCACTTTGATCAACAGTACCTGATACGAGTTTCCCGGCACAGGTCGAGCAAGCGCCAGCGCGGCAAGAGTAGGGTAGATCAAGACCAGCTTCTTCAGCGGCGTCTAAAATATAAGTATCGTCATCAACGTCAATGGTTTGGTTTGTGCCTTCAGCTTCGTTCTTCAATGTCACTTTATAAGTTGGCATTAAGTAATCCTCTCATTTTCAAATGGCAGTATTAAGTTATCCTGAAGCAAAGGTTACGGCTGCCCTATGTGATTAGCAGCTGATTGAAATTTGCTTCAATTCTGATACTACGAGAAAAATTAAACAATATAACTGGAAATTGAACGCGATTAGTAATGAAATTTAGTTACTTAATCCAGATAAGTTTTATTTATATATTTACCGCCCTAATGAGGCTGTCATCAGAAAATACTATGGAATTGATGCTACCTGGGTTCAAATCAAGTCTCATGCCTCCTTGAGAGGTAGGACGAAGTTGTAGAGTCTAGACTGGTAGAGTAGTTTGATTCTCTATGAAGAAAAATCCCCATAGAAGCGTGGGAGGATCAAAAGCAAAAGTAGTGAGGATCATGTATAATCTAGGATCAGCTTTGGAAAAAGCAAAAGTGCGTGTAGGTTTGGTAGGTACTGGGTATGCGGCGAAGTTTCGGGCTGAGGCATTACTGCATGATGAGCGATCGCATCTAGTAGCAGTTGTTGGTCATACTCCAGAAAAAACAGAAACCTTTGCCAAAGAGTACCAGATTGAAACGTTGAGTTCTTGGCAGGAGCTAGTAGAGCGCGAAGATGTAGATTTGGTGGTGATCTGTACTGTTAATCGAGATCATGGTGCGATCGCTCGTGCAGCCCTTACCAACGGCAAACACGTCATTGTAGAGTACCCCCTTTCGTTAGATGTGGTCGAAGCAGAGGAACTGATTGCCTTAGCCAAAGCCCAACAAAAACTTCTGCACGTTGAACACCTCGAACTTTTGGGTGGTTTACATCAAGCTTTGAAGCAAAACTTGAGCAAAATTGGTGAAGTGTTTTATGTTCGCTACAGCACCATCAATCCCCAGAATCCTGCACCCCGCAAATGGACTTATAACCATGAACTTTTCGGTTTTCCCTTAATTGGTGCACTATCCCGCCTACATCGTCTCACCGATTTATTTGGTAAAGTATTTACAGTTAATTGTCACCAGCGATATTGGGAAACAGAACCCGAATACTATCAAACCTGTTTCTGCACTAGTCAACTGTGCTTTACCAACGGACTTTTAGCCCAAGTAGTTTATGGCAAAGGCGAAAGTATTTGGCAATCAGAACGCAAGTTTGAAGTTCACGGTGAAAAAGGTGGTTTAATTTTTGATGGTGACACAGGAATTTTCATCCAGCCAGGAGAAACAACACCTATAGAAGTTGGCTCTCGCCGGGGTTTGTTCGCCAAAGATACGAGTATGGTGTTAGACCATCTTTTTGATGGCACTCCTTTGTACGTTACCCCAGAGGAGAGCTTGTATACCCTCAAGGTTGCTGATACTGCCAAAAGAGCCGCACAGACAGGGTTAACTATGTTTATGAAAAATACTCTAGATAAAAGTTAATGAAAACTGAACTAATTGTTATTTTATCGCAACGAGAATTAGACAAAATGCGTCAAGCTGGACGTTTAGCAGCCAAACTTCTCCAGCATATTGAAGCGTTCGTGAAGCCAGGGGTTAGCACTCTCGAAATCAATGATGAAGCTGAACGTTGGACGCAAGCGCATGGAGCAAAAAGCGCCCCCCTTGGCTATAGAGGCTATCCTAAGTCGATCTGCACTAGTGTAAATGAAGTAATCTGTCACGGCATTCCCAATGCCAAGCAAATTCTCAAAGAAGGTGACATCATTAATATTGATGTTACCCCGATTGTTGAAGGTTATCACGGCGATACATCTAAGACATTTTTTGTCGGCACACCTTCTCCAAAAACGAGAAAGCTGGTAGAGGTGACAGAAGAGTGTTTGCGCTTGGGTATTGCAGAAGTTAAACCAGGGGCACGCATTGGCGATATTGGTGCAGCCATTCAAGAGTATGCTGAAGCACAGGGCTTTTCTGTAGTGCGAGATTTTGTTGGACACGGCATCAGTAACATTTTCCATACTGCGCCGGATGTTCCCCACTATGGCACTCGCGGTAAAGGCAAGCGCCTCAGACCAGGGATGGTTTTTACGATTGAGCCAATGATTAACGAAGGTACTTATGAAGTCGAGGTTCTTGGTGATAAGTGGACTGCGGTAACACGCGATCGCAAGCTTTCTGCTCAATGTGAGCATACCTTAGCTGTAACTGAAGATGGCGTTGAAATTCTTACCCTACCTGAAGGCGAGAATTACTAGACTGGTAGATTTCTACTACTCGATTAACTTATGACTCAAACTCTTGCTGCGGAGAATGTCACACTTGAGCAACTAATATTGCTCTATGGATTAGAGTTAGTTGATTCGGAAGAATTCTTTCGAGAGTGGCAAGATGAATTACCAGAACTGACAAACTCAGACAAGCAGCTATTGGATCAAATCAAGGCAGGTTATATAAATTTACGAAACTACCCGCCTTTATTAGAAAATACAGTTAATACAACTGTTTTATCGCCACTGCTATTCATTGGCAAGTTTTATTTACCTCTTTTTCACCTCAAATTAGAGAAATCTATCGAAATTGAAACACAAGACAACCAAACTATCATCAAAGGACGAATTGACTTCTTACTTCTAAATCAAAAATTCTGGGTAACAGTCATTGAGTCAAAACAGGTTGCTTATTCTGTAGAAGCAGGACTTGACCAAATTTTGGCTTATATGCTGGCTGCTCCCCAGTCACAAGATGTAGTATTTGGCATGATTACTTCTGGTGGTAGTTTTATATTCATTAAACTGCTCAAAGGTTATCCTCCTCGCTATGCCACCTCAGATATTTTTGATGTTCGTAACCGTGGCAATGAGTTATGTAATGTACTCCAGATTTTGAAGCGTATTAGTCAATTAACTTTTGTCTGATTGAAGGTAGTTAGAATAATTAAGAGCAGCAATACCTGTTCTAGTTCTGAACCTGGAAGGACAAATCTCTATGGTATTAGCCACTATTAATACAGGTGTTCTTAGCTCTGAGGCATTTGTTACTGGCTATCTAGATGATGTACGCTACGAGTTAATCGATGGAGAATTAATCGACTTGAAACCCACTGGACTTCATGAACAGGTAGCTGGGTTAATTAATCGTAAGCTTAACGTAGCAATTGATCTGCTCAACTTGTCTTGGTTTATTCCGATGAAATGCCTGATTAAACCATTAGGTCAAAATTCAGCCTTTAGACCTGATGTTGTGATTATTGATCAGACAGCTTTGGTGAATGAGCCATTATGGAAAACTGAGCCAGTGATTACATTAGGCAATTCTGTTAAATTAGTCGTGGAGGTTGTGAGTACCAATTGGCAGAATGACTATGCCCGGAAAGTTGAAGACTACGAAGCTTTAGGCATTGGAGAGTATTGGATCGCAGATTATCTAGGGCTAGGAGGCAAACGCTACATTGGCTTATCCAAACAACCTGTAATTACAATTTATCAGTTAGTCAATGGAACTTATCAAGGACAGCAGTTTAGGGGAACAGAACGCCTGATCTCGCAAACATTTCCAGACCTGAATTTGACCGCAGAACAGATATTTATTGCGGGTCGCTAGAGTTAGAGATTGGGAAACACATGGCGCTCTTTGGGGATAAATATTTACAATTTTTAAAGGCAATAAAAAAACAGAACTGCGAATTTTATCAACTAAAAATCAACATTTATTGCATGATAAAGTAAAACATATATGGAGGTAAGATTATGACCCAAGCGTTACCCAAATTACTCACCTTCAATGAATTTATCGAATGGTATCCCAACGATGGAAAACGCTATGAATTGCACAACGGAGTAATTATTGAAATGCCGCCTCCGACCGGAAAACATGAGAAAGTTATTGCGTTTTTGTCGCGGAAATTAACCGTGGAGTTTGATCGTCTTAATTTACCCTACGGAATTCCCAAAACTGCATTGATCCAAACTCCTTCTGCCGAATCCGCTTATTCGCCTGATGTGTTGCTGCTAAATCTTGATAATCTCGACAATGAACCGCTTTTTCAAAAACAGTCAACAGTAAGCCAAGCAGCATCGGTTCCAATAGTTATTGAAGTTGTTTCAACTAACTGGCGAGATGATTACTACAATAAACTTAGGGATTATGAGGAAATGGGCATTCCCGAATATTGGATTGCTGATTATGCTGCATTGGGTGCAAGAAAGTTTATCGGCAATCCCAAACAACCTACTATTTTTGTATGCGAATTAGTTGATGGTGAATATCAAATGACATCGTTTCAAGGTAACACCGCGATTTCATCATCTACCTTTCCCCAATTAAATTTAACTGCACAGCAGATTTTTAATGCGGCTAACTAATTTTTTATAACTATCTTCCCAACTTATTAGGAATACCTTCACAACCACCGGGAATAGTGCCTCTGGTTGTTTCGCCACCCCAAGTGCAACAATAGCAACGTGCAGACTCAGACATCCGTTGCACATCGGTAAAATCGGCATTTTCCACCACAGCGCCAGTGTGTTCGCCACTTTCATAATCTGGTGGTTGAGTGCGGCTGCGGGGTGATGCTTTGTCTACTACACCGTAAAATAGGCGAACTCCGTTGAGGTCAGCAGCATTGAGATTGGCATGATATAAAATTGTGCGGGAAAGGTTGGCTTTTGCTAAATCACAACCGCTCAGATTAGCGCGGACAAGATTAGCTTCGCTCAGATCAGTCCAACGCAAATCAGTACCAGAAAGGTCTGCTCCGGCTAGCATTACACCTAAATCAATGACGCGCACACCTTCTAGTCGGTCTTCCGCATAACCGCCACTCCCGTTGAAAATGGCTCGACCTAATCGGCCATCGCGTTTTAAGGGTGACAGCAACTTGGAACGTGAGAGAAAGCGGAGAATTTTCGCTTTCCCACTGCCGTCGACACTACTCAAAATTGCCGCAGTGCGTCCTTCAGCGATCGCTCTCTCTTGAGGCCAATCTTCTAATAATCCTTCTTCATCTAATACTAAGTCTGAAACGCCTTGAAAATAGGAATCAATTGTCTGCTGCTGAGTAATAATGTTTTGCTGAACTGTCAGCAGGTTTTGCTGAATTGTCAAGTCTTTGGAAATGACGTATTGTCGCCACGCCACGTAAACGGCGATGATAGCAATGAGAATTTGCCCTAAAGCGCCAAACCATTCTGCGAGAGTCCCGGCAATATCCCAGTTAATCTGGCGTCCCCAAAGCAGCAAGCGATCGCCCACGCCTGTAAACCTGATCAAGCCGACGAGCGCCACTATTAGTCCCAAAAAGGCCACAAACAGCGTGCGTTCTTGGGGTGAAAACCACTCGTTTACAACTTCTTGCAACCAAGGCAATAGTATCGCTAGAGATAACACCAGAGTCATTAGCGTTCCGACAATGCCGATGATCCAGTTATTGAGGATAACTCCAATAAAGGTGATGGCGATCGCTATTAAAGTAATCAGCAATGCTCTGGGCTTAACTGTGAATTGCTTGGTAGTGGGTTGTTTGAAGTCAGAACGAGCAAGTTTTAGAGCAGTTGTATATTGCGGAGATTGCAAAGATGCGATCGCTGCTAGGGCTTGTTGTGTCGCTAGCGCTTCTGAGCTTAGGTTATTCTCAGTAGCACGACTTTCAAAGTCATCTGGCTGCAAGTCGTCTTCTGGGATAGGTTCTGGGGTTGGTAGATTTGAGGAATTGGATTCAATCGTCATGTTTTCTATTTTGCCCCAGCAGACTCAGTTCAATATCTGTTTTATCAGAAATTGCTCGAATTGTTAGTTGGCGGTGTCAAGTTTCCATTTGGTTGCACATCACAACCCAGACAATTGCTAGATGAATTAATAGCTGAAAGCCAAGAGTTAGGATTTTATGAATAGGGTGTTCTGATTATTATGTATCTTGCTGTGCTGGATTCTTGTGTACTGTTCCCTATGTACTTACGAGATACCCTATTATGTATG